>JAEZKX010000166.1 GCA_023436025.1 Pseudomonadota bacterium
CACCTGCTGTTCGCCCCGCAGCACCGCGCGCGATCCGGCCGTGAGCTGCAGCGTGTTGTAGGCCGCGGCATCGACCGCGAGCGCGCCGGTGGCGATCAGCTGGCGCAGCACGCCGCGCAGCTGCTGCTCGGAGAAGCCGGCGCCGATGCCGAAGGTGGACAGCTTGTCGTGGCTGAACTGCGCGACCTTCTCCGTGGCCTTGCCGCGCAGGATGTCCATGATGTGGCCGGCGCCGAAGCTGATGCCGCTGGCCTGGTGCACGCGGTAGATGGTGGACAGCAGCATGCGCGCTGCCTCGGTGCCGTCCCACACCGCCGGCGGGTTCAGGCAGTTGTCGCAGTTGCCGCAGGGCGTGGAGTGTTCGCCGAAGTACGCCAGCAGCCGGACCCGCCGGCAGTCGGTGGCCTCGGCCAGCGCCAGCAGGGCGTCGAGCTTGCCGCGCAGCACCTGCTTGAATTCCTCGGTCGCGGGGCTCTCGTCGATCATGCGCCGCTGGTTCACCACGTCCTGCAGGCCGTAGGCCATCCAGGCATCGGAGGGCAGGCCGTCGCGGCCGGCGCGGCCGGTCTCCTGGTAGTAGCCCTCGATGTTCTTGGGCAGGTCGAGGTGGGCGACGAAGCGCACGTCCGGCTTGTCGATGCCCATGCCGAAGGCGATGGTGGCCGTCATCACCACGCCCTCCTCGCGCAGGAAGCGGTCCTGGTGGCGCTGCCGCACCGCGGCGTCCAGGCCGGCGTGGTAGGGCAGGGCGTCCATGCCTTCGCGGCACAGCAGCTCGGCGATCTCCTCCACCCGCTTGCGCGACTGGCAGTAGACGATCCCCGATTCGCCGGCGTGCTCGCCCTCGATGAACTGCAGCAGCTGGCGCGTCGGATCGGTCTTCTCGGCGATCGTGTAGCGGATGTTCGGGCGGTCGAAGCTGCTGACGAACTGGCGCGCGTCGTGCAGCTGCAGGTGCTGCACGATGTCGGCCCGCGTGATGTCGTCGGCGGTGGCGGTCAGCGCGATGCGCGGCACGCCCGGATAGCGCTCGTGGAACACCGCCAGGGCGCGGTACTCGGGCCGGAAGTCGTGGCCCCACTGGCTCACGCAGTGCGCCTCGTCGATGGCGAACAGCGCCAGCTTGCGCTGCCGGTGCAATGTGTCCAGCAGGTCCAGGAAGCGCGGCGTGGCCACGCGCTCCGGCGCGGCGTAGAGCAGGGTGATCTCGCCGCGCAGCAGCTGGCGCTCGACGGCGTTCGCCTCCTCCAGCGTCAGCGTGGAATTGAGGAAGGCGGCACCGACGCCCGCTTCGCGCAGCGCGCCCACCTGGTCGTGCATCAGCGCGATCAGCGGCGAAACCACGATGGACACGCCCAGGCCGGCTTGCTGGCGCGCCAGCGCCGGGATCTGGTAGCACAGCGACTTGCCGCCGCCGGTGGGCATGAGGACCAGCGCGTCGCCGCCTGCGATGACATGGTGGACGATGTCCTCCTGCGCGCCGCGGAAGGCGGCGTAGCCGAAGACGTCGTGGAGGAGGGCGTGCGCTGCTGGTGCCAAGATGCAGCGATTGTCCTTGAACGCGACAGCAGGTTCGGTGCCAGGGCGGGCGAGCACCCGCCCCAGGGCGCGCTTGGCGCGACCGGACGCCGCATCGCCGGCGTTGTCACGCCCGGTCACACCTTGTTGCCCATGGCGCAAGTCGCCCCCGCTAGGCTGCCGCCGATCCGCCCGCGTGCCGGCCAATGGAGGACCCATGAAGACGCGCCTGCTTGCTTCCTTCCTCGCATCCCTGCTGGTGGGCTGGGCCGGCCTCGCGGCCGCCCAGCAGACCGTGATCCTGGTGCGGCACGCCGAACTTGCGGGCGCTGCCATGGCCGAGCCCAAGGGCCTGCCCCTGTCCGCGGACGGTGCCGCGCGCGCGCAGCGCCTGGCCGCTGTTTTGAAGGACGCCGGCGTGGGCGCCATCTACGTCACCGATTTCGTGCGCACCCAGGACACGGCGGCGCCCCTGGCGCAGGCGCTCGGCCAGGCTCCGGTGGTGGTGCCCAAGGGCGACGCGCAGGAACTGGTGCAGCGCCTGCGCAGCCAGCATGCGGCCCAGACCGTGCTGCTGGTGGGCCACACCGATACGCTGCCGGGGCTGCTGCGCGCCCTGGGCCATCCGGATGCCCCCACGATCGAGTCCCAGGACTACGGCAGCATCTTCGTGGTGGCGCCGCGCGAGGGCGGCCGCCCCGCGGTCCTGCGCCTGCGGTATTGAGTGAGGCGCGGCGTCCGCCGTCCGCGAGTGGGCAGCGATCCCGGCGCAACGGACGGAAGGCTGCGCCCAGCCGATCCGCATGGCGGACCTCAGCGCGTCGCCTGCAGCTGCCCGGCCAGCGCCGCCGCCGCGGTGCGCGTTTCCACGCCCAGCTTCTCGAAGATGTGTTCCAGGTGCTTGTTCACCGTGCGCGGGCTCATGCCCAGGATGTCGGCGATGTCGCGGTTGGTCTTGCCCTTGGCGAGCCACGACAGCACCTCGGTCTCGCGCGGCGTCAGCGCCACCGCGCTGGCGCGGGCGGGGGCGGCGCCGGCGGCGGCCACGCGCAGCAGCAGCATGGTCTCGGCGAACCAGCCGGCGCCCATGTGGCGTGCCAGCAGGCGCGAACCGTCCGGCAGCGGCTGCACGGTCTCGGCGGCGGGCGTCGCCGATGCCAGCCAGCGGGCCGCGGCGGCGCTGCCGTCGTCGCCGGGAAAAGCGGCTTCCAGCCAGGCCGTGGCCTGCGGCGAGCGCCAGGCGACGCGGCCCTGCCCGTCCAGCACCACCGTGCCCATGCCGGCGATGTCCACCGCCTCGCGTGCCAGCCGGGCCGAGCGGGCGTTGCGCACATGCGTCGCCACGCGCGCCAGCACCTCTGGAATGCGCAGCGGCTTGACCACATAGTCGACGCCGCCGCTGGCGAAGCCGCGCACGATCTGCTCGGTCTCCGACAGGCCGGTCATGAACACGATGGGCACGTGTGCCCAGGCCGGCGTGGCCTTGAGTTCGCGGCACAGGGCGAAGCCGTCGGTGCCGGGCATCAGGGCGTCCAGCAGCACCGCATCGGGCACCGCCACCTCGAAGCGCGCCCGCGCCTCGTCGGCGTCGCGCGCCACCATCACGGTGTAGCCCTCGGCCGCCAGTGCATCGCACAGCATGCGCAGCGTCTCGACGGCGTCGTCCACCACCAGCACGACGGCGCTGGCGGTCGCCGGCGGCGGCGCGGGCAGGGCAGCGAACCCGGAATCAGGCACGGGTGACATCCTCGTCCTCACGCAGTTGTTCGACGACCGCCGCGAAATCGAAGCGGTCGGCGCAGTCCTGCAGGGCGGCCAGCGCCGCTTCGTGCACAGGCCAGGCGGCGCGCGCCGCACGCAGGCGCTGGCGCAGCGCCGAGGCATTGGCCTGCCGCGCCAGCCGCAGCAGGTCCTCGCGCAGGTCCTCCGGCAGGCTCGCCGCGTCTGCCGCGTCCGCCGCCGTCGCGGGCGGCAGCGGCAACAGCGGCGCGAGCGGCGTGTTGGCGCGCACCCATTCCAGCTGCAGCGCGCGCTCCAGCGCGTCCAGCAGCTCCGATTCCATCACCGGCTTGCCGATGAAGCCCTGGCATTGCAACGCCTCGATGCGGTCCGGCCGTTGGTCGAACAGGTTGGCCGACACGAACACGATGGGCAGGTCCGCCGCCGGCCGCAGGGCGCGCAGCAGGGCGGCGGTCTGCCAGCCGTCCAGGTCGTCCATGGTGATGTCCAGCAGCACCGCGTCCACCGCGCGCTGCTCCACCACTTCGACGCACTCGCGGCCGCTGGCCGCCTCCAGCACGGTGAAGCCCAGGGGCACCAGCAGTGCCGCCAGCAGCTGCCGCTGCAGCGGCTGGTCGTCCACCACCAGCAGGGTGCGGCGCGGCGCCAGGTAGCCGATGACGGGGCGCAGCGCCGGCGTCGGCAAGGGCGGGCGCGCCGGGTCGCTGGCGACCTCGGGCAGGTAGACGCGCACGCTGAAGGTGCTGCCCACGCCGGGCGTGCTTTCCAGTGTGAGTTCGCCGCCCATCAGCTGCGCCAGCAGGTGGGTGATGGTCAGGCCCAGGCCGGTGCCGGGCTCGCCCAGGCGGCGGCCGGCGCTGCCCCGCTCGAAGGGCAGGAAGATGCGCTCCTGGTCCTGCGGCGCGATGCCGATGCCGGTGTCGATCACATCGAGGCGGCTCACGTGGCGGCGGAAGTCCAGCCGAAGGCGCACTTCGCCCTGCATGGTGAAGCGCAGCGCGTTGGCCAGCAGGTTGATCAGGATCTGCCGCAGCCGCTTGGCGTCGGCGCGGATCCAGGCCGGCATGCGTCCCAGCACCTCGACCTCGAAGCGCAGGCCGCGCGCCTCGGCCTGCGGCCGCATCATGCGTTCGACGTCGGCGATCAGCTCCGGCAGCGGCAGCGCCGCCACGTCCAGGCGGATGCGCCCGGCCTCGATGCGCGCCAGCTCCAGCGAGCCGTCGATCAGCGCGTGCATGTGCTGGCCGCTGTGCTGCATGGTCGCCAGCGTCTCGCGCAGCCAGCCCTCGACCTGCGGGCTCTTCAGCAGGATCTGCGTGTAGCCCAGGATGCTGTTCAGCGGCGAGCGCAGCTCGTGCGTCATGCCGGCCACGTAGCGCGTCTTGGCCACGCTGGCGGCCTCCGCCTGGTCCTTGGCGGCCTGCAGCGCGGCGTCGGTGCGGCGGTGCGCCTCGATCTCCTGCAGCAGCAGCTGGGTCTGCCGCTCCGATTCGTCCTGCGCCATGCGCCGGCTGTCGGTGCTGAGCACCACCCACCAGGCGCACACGGCGCTCAGCGCCGCCAGCAGGGTGAACACCTTGAGGAAGGGCGCCTTCAGCGTCTCGGCCGGCATTTCGAGGCTCTCCTGCACGTAGACCATGCCCAGCAGGAAGGCGATCACGCCGGCCAGCGACACCAGCACCAGCAGGTAGTGCCCGGCGCGGAAGTTCACCCGCGCAGCCCAGCGCCGCGGGAGCAGCGCCGCCGCCAGCGCGCGCAGCTGGTCGACGGCGCGCGAGCCGGGCTTGCAGCGGTCGTGGCAGCGCGACTCCAGCGAGCAGCACAGCGAGCAGATCGGCGCCGCATAGGCGGGGCAGCGCGCCATGTCCTCGGACTCGAACTGGTTCTCGCAGACCGCGCAGCGCACCGCTTCGCCCGGCGCCCAGCCGGCGTCCGGCTGCCGCGCCAGGTAGTAGCGCCCGCGCGTGGCCCAGGCCAGCAGCGGCGCCAGCGCCATCGACAGCACCAGCGCGATGAAGGGCGAGAAGGCCGCCGCCAGTTCGCCGAACAGCCCGGCATAGGCCATGCAGGCGAGGCCGGCGGCCGGCACCATCGCCCCCAGGCCCACCGGGTTGAAGTCGTACAGGTAGGCGCGGCGGAATTCCACGTGCGGCGGCGACAGGCCCAGCGGCTTGTTGATCACCAGGTCGGCCACCAGGGCGCCGACCCAGGCGATGGCGACGTTGCTGTAGACGGCCAGCACCTTCTCGAGTGCGCCGAACACGCCCAGCGTCATGAGCAGCGTGGCGATGACGACGTTGAACACCAGCCACACCACGCGGCCGGGGTGGCTGCGCGTGACGCGGGCGAAGAAGTTGGACCAGGCCAGCGAACCGGCGTAGGCATTGGTCAGGTTGATCTTCATCTGCGAGATGACGACGAACACCACCGTCATCGCCACCGCCAGGCCCGGCAGCCCCACCGCCTGCGTGAAGCCGGTCAGGAACATCTGCGTGGGTTCGGCAGCGCGCCGCACGTCCACCTCGAACTGCAGCGCGGCGAAGGCAAGGAAGGCGCCGCCGGCCATCTTGAGCATGCCCATGAGGATCCAGCCGGGCCCCGCCACCAGCACCGCGGCCCACCAGCGCCAGCGGTTCTCGCGCGTGCGCTCCGGCAGGAAGCGCAAGAAGTCGACCTGCTCGCCGATCTGCACCACCAGCGCGATGATCACGGCGCAGGCGGCGCCGAACAGGAGCGGGTCGAAGCCGCTGCTGCCGCTGCCGATGCCCGACAGCGAGCTGAAGTCGCGGAACAGCTGCGGCTTCTCCAGCGCGATCCAGACGAAGGGCAGCACCAGCAGGAACAGCCACAGCGGCTGCGTCCAGGCCTGCAGCTTCGAGATCAGCGTGATGCCGCGCATGGCCAGCGGCAGCACCACCAGCGACGACGCCACGTAGCACCAGGCGATCGGCCAGTCCACCACCATCTGCAGCGCCAGCGCCATGATGGCCGCCTCCAGCGCGAAGAAGATGAAGGTGAACACCGCGTAGATCAGCGAGGTGATCGTCGAGCCGAGGTAGCCGAAGCCGGCCCCGCGCGTGAGCAGGTCCATGTCGAGCCCGCAATGGGCGGCGTAGTAGGCGATGGGCAGGCCGGTGAGGAAGATCACCAGGCCCACCACCAGGATGGCCCACATGGCGTTGCTGAACCCGTAGTTCAGCGCGATGGCACCGCCGATCGCCTCCAAGGCCAGGAACGACAGCGAACCGAAGGCCGTGTTGGCCACGCGGAACTCGCTCCAGCGCCGGAAGCCCTTGGGCGTGTAGCGCAGGGCGTAGTCCTCCATGCTCTCGTCGGCGACCCAGGAGTTGTAGTCGCGCCGGAAGCGGAAGATGGTTTGCGGGGCCGCGCCGCCGGCGTCGGCGCGCGTCGGTTCGGGATGCATGCGCAGGTCTTAGCAAGAACCGGGCTTGGATTGGGACCCGGCGCCCGCGCGCTGTCGCTACGTTAATTGACGTATGGGCCGCCCGCGGGCTTCTCCCTAGTCTTCGCACCAGCCCGGCTCAGCCTGCACCAACCGGGCCCACCCCGAAACCCGCGAGGACCCCATGAAACCTTCCGCCCACCATCCCGACACCTCCCGCCGCCGCCTGCTCCAGGCGATGGGCGCCGCTTCCGTGGCCGGCCTGCCGGCCTGGGCGGCGGCCCAGCCGACGGCGCAGGTCAACACCACCAAGCTGGCCGTCACCGACACCGAGGTGACCGTCGGCCAGCTGCACTCGGCCACCGGCACCATGGCGATCTCGGAGACCGGCTCCATCCAGGCCGAGCAGCTCGCCATCGACCAGATCAATGCCCAGGGCGGCGTGCTGGGCCGCAAGATCAAGGTCATCAAGGAGGACGGTGCCTCCGACTGGCCCACCTTCGCGGAGAAGGCCAAGAAGCTGCTCATCAACGACCGCTGCGCCGCCGTCTTCGGTTGCTGGACCTCGGCCTCGCGCAAGGCGGTGCTGCCGGTGTTCGAGAAGGAGAACGGACTGCTGTACTACCCGACCTTCTACGAAGGCCTGGAGCAGTCGAAGAACGTGATCTACACCGGCCAGGAAGCCACGCAGCAGATCCTCTACAGCCTGGACTGGGCGGCCAAGGAGAAGAAGGCCAAGACCTTCTTCCTGATCGGCTCGGACTACATCTGGCCGCGCACCTCCATGAAGATCGCGCGCAAGCACATCGAGAACTTCCAGAAGGGCAAGGTGGTCGGCGAGGAGTACTACCCGCTGGGCAGCACCAATTTCGGCTCGCTGATGAACAAGATCAAGGTGCAGAAGCCCGACTGCATCTTCGCCGCGGTGGTGGGCGGCTCCAACGTGGCCTTCTACAAGCAGCTCAAGGCGGCCGGCATCACCGGCGACAAGCAGCTGCTGGTGACGCTGTCGGTGACCGAGGACGAGATGACCGGCGTGGGCGGCGAGAACTTCGCCGGCTTCTATTCGTCGATGAAGTACTTCCAGACGCTGGACAACGAGAACAACAAGAAGTTCGTCACCGCCTTCAAGGCCAAGTACGGCAAGGACGCGGTCATCGGCGACGTCACCCAGGCCGGCTACCTGGGCCCCTGGCTGTGGAAGGCCGCGGTCGAGAAGGCCAAGAGCTTCGACGTCGACAAGGTGGTCGCCGCCTCGCGCGCCGGCATCGAGCTGACCACCGCGCCCGAGGGCTACGTGAAGCTGGACGCCAACCACCACCTGTGGAGCAAGTCGCGCATCGCCGTGGGCATGCCCGACGCCACCTTCAAGGTGGTGTCCGAATCGCCCAACCTGATCAAGCCCGATCCCTTCCCCAAGGGCTACCAGTAAGCGCCTGCCGCCACCCTCCCCCGCCGGGGGAGGGCCGCCGCGGGACCGCTCCCGCCTTCTCCTTCACCACCCGGAGCCAGCATGTCGCTTTCGGAAATGATGAACATCGGCCTGATGCAGGGCTTCGCGGGCCTGAGCCTGTTCTCGGTGCTGCTGCTCATGGGCCTGGGCCTGGCCATCATCTTCGGCCAGATGGGCGTGATCAACATGGCGCATGGCGAGTTCATGACCATCGGCGCCTACACCATCTTCCTCGGCTCCAAGATGGCCGAGCTGCACGCGCCGGCCTGGCTGCCCTACTACTTCCCGCTGGCCATCGTGGCGGCCTTCTGCTTCGCCTTCGTCGCCGGCTGGCTGGTGGAATGGGGCCTGATCCGCCACCTGTACCGGCGCCCGCTCGACACGCTGCTGGCCACCTGGGGCATCAGCCTGGCGATCCAGCAGTGCTTCCGCACCTTCATCGGGCCCAAGGAAGTGAGCCCCACGCTGCCCGACTGGCTGCTTGGCTCCTGGGCGCCGGCGCCGGGGCTCGACATCCCGATCAACGGCCTGTTCGTGCTGGCACTGACCGCGGTGGTGACGGCCGGCGTGCTGGTGGCGCTGCACCGCAGCCGCTGGGGCCTGCGGGTGCGCGCCACCGTCAGCAACCGGGTGATGGCCAACGCCACCGGCATCGACACCAGCCGAACCGACCGCCTCACCTTCGCCATCGGCTGCGGCATCGCCGGCGTGGCGGGCGCGGCCTTCACCACCATCGGCTCCACCGGGCCGACCTCGGGCTCGCTCTACATCGTCGACGCCTTCCTGGTGGTGACCTTCGGCGGCGCCGCCAGCCTGCTGGGCACCGTGGTCTCCGCCTTCGGCATCGCGCAGACGCAGTCGATCAGCGAGTTCTTCATGGCCGGCTCCATGGCCAAGGTGCTGACGCTGTCGCTGATCGTGCTGATCCTGATGATGCGTCCGCAGGGCCTGTTCGCGCTCAAGGTGCGGCGCTGATTTCCGAACCGCCAAGGAGCAAGCCATGGATGCGATCAAGAACTGGGTGCGCCGCTACCAGCTGGCCAGCCTGCTGCTGCTGACGGTGCTGCTGGCGGTGGTGCTGCCGCTCACGCTGGACATCTTCCGCCTCAACCTGGTGGGCAAGTACCTCACCTATGCCTTCGTCGCCATCGGCCTGGTGATGGTCTGGGGCTACGGCGGCGTCCTCAGCCTGGGGCAGGGCGTGTTCTTCGGCCTGGGCGGCTATGCGATGGCGATGTTCCTCAAGCTGGAGGCGTCGGACCCGGTCAGCACCAGGATCCAGAGCACGCCGGGCATTCCCGACTTCATGGACTGGAACCAGATCACGGCGCTGCCGGCCTTCTGGCTGCCGTTCCAGAACTTCTGGTTCGCGCTGTTCGCGGTGGTGGCGGTGCCGACGCTGCTGGCCTGGATCGTGAGCTTCGCCATGTTCAAGCGGCGCGTCGGCGGCGTCTACTTCGCCATCATCACGCAGGCGGTGGCGCTGATCCTCACCGTGCTGATCATCGGCCAGCAAGGCTACACCGGCGGCGTCAACGGCATGACCGACCTGAAGACGCTGCTCGGCTGGGACACCCGCACCGACAGTGCCAAGCTGATCCTCTACTACGTGTGCGTGGCCCTGCTCATCGGCGCCATCGTGCTGTGCCGCTGGATCCAGACCAGCAAGTTCGGCACCCTGCTGCTGGCCATGCGCGACAAGGAAGACCGGGTGCGCTTCTCGGGCTACGACGTCGCCAATTTCAAGGTGTTCGCCTTCTGCCTGGCGGCGGCGCTGTCGGGCATCGGCGGGGCGCTGTTCACGCTGCAGGTCGGCTTCATGTCGCCCAGCTTCGTCGGCATCGTGCCTTCCATCGAGATGGTGATCTTCGCCGCGGTGGGCGGGCGCATGAGCCTGGTCGGCGCGGTGTACGGCGCGCTGCTGGTCAACGCCGGCAAGACCTTCTTCTCCGAGAGCTTCCCGCAGCTGTGGCTGTTCCTGATGGCGGCGCTCTTCATCGGCGTGACCATGGCCTTCCCCATGGGCCTGGCCGGCCTGTGGAGCGACCAGATCCTGCCG
>JAEZKX010000211.1 GCA_023436025.1 Pseudomonadota bacterium
GCGTGGCGTGGCGTGGCGTGGCGTGGCGTGGCGTGGCGTGGCGTGGCGCGCCGGGGCCAGGCGCGCAGCGCTACGGCCTCAGTCGCGCAGCAGGTAGCCCAGGATCACGTCCGTCATGTGCGACAGCCGCTCGTTCCTGGCCTTGGGCGCCATCAGGTCGCGGCCGAAGATGGCCGACAGCGTGTAGGTGTTGGACAGGTAGAAATACGCCATGCCGGCGATCGACACGTACAGCTGCACGGGGTCGACGCCGCCGCGGAAGCTGCCCTCGCGGCGGCCGCGTTCCAGTACCGCGGCGAGGGTCTCCACCAGCGGCGAGTTGAGCTCGCGCGCCTTCTGCGAGCCCGCCAGGTGGCGTCCCTTGTGCAGGTTGGCGCTGTTGAGCAGCGTCATGAACTCGGGATGCGCCAGGTAGTAGTCCCAGGTGAACTCCACCAGCCGCCGCACCGCCTGCGGCGGCTCGAGGTCCAGCAGGCGCAGGCCCTTCTCTTGTTCGCGGATGTCGCGGTAGGCCTGCTCCAGCACTGCCTGGAACAGCTTTTCCTTGTCTTCGAAGTAGTAGTAGATCAGGCGCTTGTTGAGCCCGGCGCGTTCGGCGATGCGGTCCACCCGCGCGCCTCCCAGCCCGTACTCGGCGAACTCGTCGCGGGCCGCTGCTAGGATCGTGCTCTGGGAGCGTTCCGCGTCGCGCAGGCGTTCCTCGGTGGCGGGACTCGGTTCACGGGCCATGTCCAATAATTCACTCTTCAGTTAATTAAGTCAAGCGATGTCCGACTCGATCCAGCTCGCCGGCCACCTCATCGTCGAATGCCTCGCGGCGCAGGGCGTACGCCACGCGTTCGGCGTGCCCGGCGAGAGCTTTCTCGCCGTGCTCGACGGCTTCCACAAATACCGCGAGCGTATCCAGTTCGTGATCAACCGCCACGAAGGCGGCGCGGCCAACATGGCCGAGGCGGTGGGCAAGATGAGCAACCGGCCCGGCATCTGCTTCGTCACGCGCGGGCCGGGCGCGACCAATGCCTCCATCGGCGTGCATACCGCCTTCCAGGACTCCACGCCCATGGTGCTGTTCGTCGGCGACGTCGCCAGCGACCAGCGCGACCGCGAGGCCTTCCAGGAGGTCGACTACAGCGTGTTCTTCGGACCGAGCACGCGCGGCATGGCCAAGCGGGTCGAACGCATCGACGACCCCGACCGCATCCCTGAATACATCGCCCGCGCCTTCGCCACCGCCATGAACGGCCGTCCCGGCCCGGTGGTGCTGGTGCTGCCCGAGGACATGCTGACCCGCGCGACGGCGGCGCGTCCGCTGCCGCGGGTCGAGGCGGTGGAGGCGTGGAGCGATCCCGGTGCGCTGCGCACGCTGCGCGAGCTGCTGCTGGCGGCGAAGAAGCCCTTCGTCATCGCCGGCGGCGGCGGCTGGACGCCGCAGGCGGCGCAAGCGCTGCAGCGTTTCGCCGAGAACTGGAAGCTGCCGGTGGGCAACGCCTTCCGTTTCCAGGACACCTTCGACAACCACCACCCGCAGTACGCGGGCGACGTCGGGATCGGCATCAATCCCAAGCTGGCCGCGCGCATCCGCGACAGCGACCTGGTGCTGGCGATCGGCCCGCGGCTGGGCGAGATGACCACCAGCGGCTACACGCTGCTTGAGCCACCCAAGGCGAAGCAGAAGCTGGTGCACGTCCATGCCAGTGCCGAGGAGCTCAATCGCGTCTACCAGGCCGACCTGGCCATCAACGCGACCATGAACGCGGCGGCCCGCTCGCTGGAGGTGCTGACCGCGCCGCCCGAGCTGCCCTGGGCGGCCTGGACGGAAGCGGCCCATGCCGACTACCTGGAGAACCTGCAGCCGCAGCCGCTGCCGGGCGCCATCGACATGCCCGCCATCGTCGGCCTGCTGCAGAAGCACCTGCCGGCCGATGCGCTCATCACCAACGGAGCCGGCAACTTCGCTTCGTGGACGCACCGCTTCTTCCGCCACCACGGCCTGGCCAAGGGCCACAAGACGCAGCTGGCGCCGACCTCCGGCGCCATGGGCTACGGCGTCCCGGCGGGGATCGCGGCGGCCATCGTCTCGGGCCGCCTGGCCCTCACCATGGCCGGTGACGGCGATTTCCTGATGACCGGGCAGGAGCTGGCGACCGCCGTGCAGTACGGCGCCAAGTCCATCGTCGTGCTGCTGAACAATGGCATGTACGGCACCATCCGCATGCACCAGGAGCGCGAGTACCCGCGCAACGTGCAGGGCACCGAGCTGCGCAATCCCGACTTCACCGCGCTCGCCCGGGCCTACGGCTATGCCGGCGTGCGCATCACGCGCACCGAGGAATTCGAGGCAGCCCTGCTGGCCGCGCTCGAACGCCAGGAAGGCACCCTCATCGAGGTGATGCTCGACCCGGAAGTGATCACCACGCGCGGCACCCTGAGCGCCATCCGCGAGAAGGCGCTGGCGAAGTAGGCGCGTCGACGCGTCGCATCTGCTGGGGGCCCGGCCGGACCCCGGCGCTCACAAGGTGAACACGAACCCGTCCACCAGCGCGCCAGGCGCCCGGATCCCCGCCAGGCGCCGCGCGCCGTAGGTCGCCCCATCGGGAACGGGCTCGGCGCGATCCGTCAGCGCCACCAGCCCCTCGCCGAACATGCGCAGCAGCGCGTCGTCGAAGCGCATCACCGCCAGCGGCGCAACCGGCACTCCGTCTTCCACCCACATGCACGCGAAACGCGTCATGCCCGTGATGCGGCAGGCCTGGCGGTCGCTGTAGTTGAGGTAGTGCACGTCGCTGACGTACACGCCCGTGCCCAAGGCCTGCAGCGCGTCGGCGGCCGGCAGGGAGCCCGGCGCCAGCTCCAGCCATTCCGGTGTCTCGCCGGCGCCGCTGTTGCCTACCAGGCCGTACTCGCGTGCGCTGCGCGGCGACACCAGCAGGTCGGCGGCGCGGCCGTCACGCACCAGCACCACCCGCGCCGGCTTGACGAAGCCGTCTTCCGTGAAGCAGGGCGCCAGCCCGGCATCGCTGGCGTCGGCCAGCTGCAGCGCCGGGTGGAGGTGGCGCTCGCCGCGCTGCAGCTGCACCAGGCTGCTCACGCCGGTGCGGGCAGCACGCGCGCCGAAGCCGCTCCAGGCCAGCGTGCCCAGGAGGTCGGCCACGGCCACGGGGCTGAGGTAGGCGCGGTACGCCCCCGGTTCCAGCGTGCGCCGGGGCCGGGCGAGCAGCTCCAGCTGCGCGCGCGTCGCGGCCATGCGGGCCGCGAAGCCGGCCCGGTCCCAGCTGCCGCCGGCATGCACGGCTTTCACCGCCAGGTCGACGGCATGCACCAGGCTCCAGTCGAAGTGGAAGCTTTCCACGCGGTGCCAGTTGCGCTGGCCGCGGCTGTCCGCGAAGGCCCGCACCACCGGGCCACCCGCGTACAGGCCGACCAGGTCGGTGCCGGCTGCCTCCCGCGCGACCACCTCGATCACTTCGGCCGCCTCGGGCAGCCGTCCCGGCGTGTCGCGTTCGGTCGACTGCACGGCCTCGGGCAGCAGCAGGAAGGGGTCCTCGGGCACCAGCGCCAGCTGTGCGGCCAGCGCATCGCGTTCGGCGGCCAGCACCGCGATGTCGGCGGCCGCGTCGCCGGTCAGCGTCACCGTGGCGCTGGCGCGGCGCAGGCCGGCCACGACGCCGACCGTGGCCTGGCGCTGGACGACGTGCGTGGCCTGCCGCACCAGCGCCCGGTTGAAGCGCAGGAAGGTCGAATCCTCGGCCGCGAGGTGCAGCGTCACCCGGTCGGTTCCCGCGGGAGGGATGCAGACGGCGCCGGCGAGCGCCTCGTACCAGTCGCGCATCATGCCGCGCCCCCGAACACCGCCACGCCCTCGAACTTGCAGGCTGGCGCGGCATGGCCGACGCGGATCACCTGGTTGGGCTCGCCCTTGCCGCAGAAGGGCGTGCCCATCACCTCGAAGGTGGAGAGGTCGCCGACCATGGCCAGCGAGCGCCAGAAGCTGGCGGAGATGCCGCGGTAGTTGGGTCGCTTCACCACCTCGGCGAGCTTGCCGCGGCGGATGCGCTGCCCGTACTCGCAGCCGAACTGGAACTTGTTGCGCGAGTCGTCGATGCTCCACGAGGCGTTGGTGCGCATCAGCACCCCGTCGTCGATGCTGGCGACCATGTCGGCCAGGGAGGACGTCCCCGGCTCGAGGTTGAGGTTGGCCATGCGGTCGATGGGCGGCCGGTTCCAGCTGCAGGCGCGGGCCGCGGCCACGCCTGCCAGGCCGGGCCGCAGGACCTGGGCCCGCCGCTGCGACAGGGCGCCGCCCAGCGGGCGCAGCAGCAAGCCGTCGCGGATGATCCATTCGCGCGCCGCCGGCGTGCCTTCGTCGTCGAAGGCATAGCTGGCGAATTCGTGCGCCACGTCGGGGGCGAAGCTCACGTTGAGCAGCTCGCTGCCCCAGCGGTAGCTGCCGAACATGTCGAGCGTGACGAAGCTGGTGCCGGCGAAGTTGCGCTCGTCGCCCAGGATGCGGTCGAGCTCCAGCGGGTGGCCGATGCTCTCGTGGATCTGCAGCATCATCTGGTCGGGCATCAGGATCACGTCCATGCGGCCCTCGGGGCAGTCGGGCGCGCGCACCAACTCCAGCGCCTCGGCGGCCACGCGCGGGGCGTCGGACACGAAGCGCGCCCGCTCCACCACTTCGAGGCCGCCTTGCTGGCAGAAGCCGTTGTACTGGCCGGCGGCGCTGCGTGTCTGTGTCTCGCCGCCCGCAGCCGCCACCGCCACCAGCGCCGGAACCACGAAGTCCCAGTGCTGCTCGATGCGCGCGCCGGCGCTGCCCAGGAACAGCTGTTCGGTGCGCGTGGTCCACAGCGATGCCGTGCGGTCGACGATGGCCGGTCCCAGCTCGGCACCGGCGCAGGCGGCCTCCAGCAGCGCGAATTTCTCGCGCAGGTCCAGCGCGGCGGGCGGCCGTTCGGTGGCGCTGGCGTAGCGGCCCTGTTCGCGCGGCAGGGGCAGCTCGCGCGCGTCGAGCAGGCTGTGGGCGGCGCTGGCGC
>JAEZKX010000220.1 GCA_023436025.1 Pseudomonadota bacterium
GCCGCACCCTGCACAACGTGGTGGTGGGCGGCTCGCGCGAGGGCCGCACCTGGCGCGCCAACGTCGCCTCGGGCGAGATGAACGGCTACGTCGAGTACCGCGAGCCCCAGGGCGGCGGCGCCGGCCGGCTGCTGGCGCGGCTGGCGCGGCTGAGCATTGCCCCCGGTACCGCCAGCGAGGTCGAGGCGCTGCTGGAGCAGCCGAACAGCATCCCGGCCCTGGACGTGGTGGTGGAGGACTTCGAGCTGAAGGGACGCAGACTCGGCCGGCTGGAGATCGAGGCGGTCAACCGCGGCCCCAGCATCGTCGCGCGTGACGGCGGCCCGCGCGAATGGCGGCTCAACCGCCTGGCCCTGGTGACGCCCGAGGCGAGCTTCACCGCTTCGGGCAACTGGGCGGCATCCAATGCGCAGGCCACCCCCGGCGCCGCCCCGCGTCCGGGCGAGCCGCGCCGCACCGCCATGACGTTCAGCCTGGAGATTCGCGACGCGGGCGAGCTGCTGAACCGCTTCGGCATGAAGGACGTGGTGCGGCGCGGCCGCGGCACGATGGCAGGCACGGTCGGCTGGGTCGGCTCGCCGCTGGCGCTGGACTACGCGACGCTGTCGGGCAGCTTCAACATCGGCGTCGAGGGCGGCCAGTTCATGAAGGCGGACCCGGGCCTGGCGAAGCTGCTGGGGGTGCTGAGCCTGCAGACGCTGCCGCGCCGGCTGACGCTGGACTTCCGCGACGTCTTCAGCGAAGGCTTCGCCTTCGACTTCGTGCGCGGCGACGTCACCATCGAGCGCGGCATCGCCGCCACCAACAACCTGCAGATGAAGGGCGTCAACGCTGCCGTGCTGATGGAAGGCCGGGCCGACATCGCGCGCGAGACCCAGGACCTGAAGGTGGTGGTGGTGCCCGAGATCAACGCGGGGACCGCCGCGCTGGTCGCCACCGTCATCAACCCCGCGGTGGGCCTGGGCACCTTTCTCGCGCAGTGGTTCCTGCGCCAGCCGCTGATGCGCGCGGCCACGCAGGAATTCCACATCGACGGCACCTGGAGCGACCCGCGCGTCAGCCGCGTGGCGCGCTCGCCCGCGCCATCGCCGGGCGCCGTGACCGACGCCGACGGCCCGACACGCCGACCCCCTAACGGAACCTCGCCATGAAGATCGCCGCCCTCCAGACCGTGTCCGGCACCTCGCTGCCCGCCAACCTCGAACGTGCCGGCGACCTGCTGCGCCAGGCCGCCGCGGCCGGGGCCGAGCTCGCCGTGCTGCCCGAGTATTTCTGCCACATGGGGCACCGCGACAGCGACAAGCTGGGCCTGCGCGAGGCCGATGGCCAGGGCACGGTGCAGGACTTCCTGGCCGCGGCCGCGCGCGCCAACGGCCTGTGGATCGTCGGCGGCACGCTGCCGCTGGTGGCCGGCGACGACGCCCGCGTGCGCAACACCAGCCTGGCCTTCGCGCCCGATGGCACGCGGGTGGCGCGCTACGACAAGATCCACCTGTTCAAGTTCGACAACGGCCGCGAGGCCTACGACGAATCGCGCGTCATCGAAGGCGGGGCAGCGCCGCGGTCTTTCGAGCTGCAGTCGCGCGACGGCGAGCGCTGGACGGTGGGCCTGTCGGTCTGCTACGACCTGCGTTTCCCCGAGCTGTACCGCGCGCTCGGCGCCGAGCTGCTGCTGGTGCCCAGCGCCTTCACCTACACCACCGGCCAGGCGCACTGGGAGCTGCTGCTGCGCGCCCGCGCGGTGGAGAACCTCGCCTATGTCTGCGCGCCGGCGCAGGGCGGCAGGCACGAGAACGGCCGCCGCACCTGGGGCCAGTCGATGGTGGTCGACCCCTGGGGCGAGGTGCTGGCGCAGCGCGCCGAGGAGGGCGAGGGCGTGGTCGTGGCGGATATCACCAAGGAGCGGCTGGCCCAGGTGCGGCGCCAGCTGCCTGCACTGGGGCACCGGGTGCTGTGAGCGCGCTTCCCCTGCCCGTTGCGCCCGCGCCCGCCGGGTCGCCGCGGCTGTCGGCCTGGCGCCGCTGGTCGCTCTGGATGCTGCTGGGCGTCATCGTGGTGTTGCTGCTGGGCACGCTGGTGTGGCTGGCCGCGCGCTACGAGGCCAGCCAGGCCCAGAGCAATGTCGAGCGCGACGTGGCCGACGCCCTGAGCGACATCCGCGCCGCGCTGACGCGCAACGTGCAGACGCTGCAGGCGCTGCAATCCACGCCGCTGACGCCGGAGCAGTGGCATGGCGAGGCCTTGCGGCTGCTGCATGCCAACCGCGAGTGGGTGCGGCTCGAGTGGCGCGGCCCGCAGCTGGAGGTCCTGGCGGAGGCCGACACGCCCTTCCGCCCGCCCGTGTTCGCCCGCATGGGCCGGCACAACGCGCAGAACGAGGTGCAGCAGGCCTGCCTGAATGCGCGCCGCGTCAGCGGCCATGCCTATGCGCGCAGCCACTTCGTCCCGCAGCGCGACGGCACTGGGCTGGAGGTGATGGAATTGTGCCTGCCGCAGGTGGTCGCCGGCAGGCTCACCGGCTACCTGGTGGCCACCTACTCGCTGGGCCAGCTGCTCGCCAGCCAGCTGGGGCCGCAGCTCGGGCGCAGCCAGGAGATCTCGTTCACCGAAGCCGACGGCACGCGGCTGGCGATGCACGGCCTGGCCCGCCGTGGCAGCCGCGTGTTCACCGCGCAGCAGCTGCTGGACCTGCCGGGGACCACCATGGTGCTGCGCATGGACAGCTGGCGCTCGCAGCCGGACCTGTTTCCCAACTTCCTCACGGCGCTGGTCACCGTGATGTCGATCGCGCTGGTGACGGTGCTGTTCATGCTGGGCCACGACACCCGCCGCCGCCTGCGGGTGGAGGAAGACCTGGCTGATGCGCTGGCCTTCCGCAAGGCGATGGAGGACTCGCTGGTGACGGGCCTGCGCGCGCGCGACCTGCAGGGCCGCACCACCTACGTCAACCCGGCTTTCTGCCAGATGGTGGGCTTCACGCAGGAGGAGTTGCTCGGGCAGGGTTCGCCGGCGCCCTACTGGCCGCCGGAGCTGGTCGACGAGTACCGCGAGCGCCAGGCGGTGCGGCTGGCCGGCGGCATGGTGCCGCCGCGCGAGGGCTTCGAGTCGGTCTACGTGCGCAAGGACGGCACGCGCTTCCCGGTGCTGATCATCGAGGCGCCGCTGATCAACGCGCACGGGCTGCAGACCGGCTGGATGAGCGCGGTGCTGGACATCAGCGAGCAGCGCCGCGTGGAGGAGCTCTCGCGCGCCAGCCACGAGCGGCTGCAGGCAACCGCGCGGCTGGCGACGGTCGGCGAGATGGCCTCGCTCCTCAGCCACGAGCTGAACCAGCCGCTGGCGGCCATCGCCAGCTACGCCACCGGATCGTTGAACCTGCTGCAGCACGGGCCGGCGCCGGGCCGCGACATCGAGACGGCGATTGCGCGCATCGCCGAACAGGCCGACCGCGCCGGCCGGGTGATCAAGAGCGTGCACGACTTCGTGCGCCGGCGCGACCAGGCGCGCCAGCCGGTGCCGCCGCAGGCGCTGTTCGACGCCATCCTGCCGCTGGTGCAGCTGCAGGCGCGCAAGCTGGGCGTGCGGGTGGTAAGCCGCGTGGCCGAAGGCCTGCCGCGCGTGCAGTGCGACCGCACGATGGTGGAGCAGGTTCTGCTCAACCTGGCACGCAACGCGATGCAGGCGATGGACGAGGCCGGCGTCGCGGCGCCCTCGCTGGTGCTGCGCGTGAAGGAGGCGGCCGGCACCGAGGGCGGCAAGCGCTGGCTGGAGTTCTCGGTCACCGACGTCGGCCCCGGCATTCCCGACGAGGTCCAGCGGCAGCTGTTCACGCCCTTCTTCACCACCAAGGCCGAGGGCATGGGCCTGGGCCTGAGCCTGTGCCGCACGGTGGTCGAGCAGCACGGCGGCCACCTCGTGTACGAACCCAACGTGCCTCAGGGTACGATCTTCCGCTTCACCCTGCCGGCCGAAACGTCCGAAGCCTGATGCAACCTGCTGCCGATGCCACCGTCTTCATCGTCGACGACGACGCCGGGGTCCGCGAGGCCCTCGCGTGGCTGCTGCGCTCGCGCCACCTGCTGTCGCAGTCGTTCGCAGGCGCCGAGGAATTCGAGGCGATGCTGCACGACGGCTTCCAGCCGGCGCAGCCGTCGTGCCTGCTGCTGGACGTACGCATGCCGGGCATGAGCGGGCTGGCGCTGTTCGACCTGCTGGTGGAGCGCGGCCTGGTGCAGGCGATGCCGGTGATCTTCCTCACCGGGCATGCCGACGTGCCCATGGCCGTCGACATGGTCAAGCGCGGGGCCTTCGACTTCTGCGAGAAGCCGTTTTCCGACAATGCGCTGGTCGACCGCATCGAGGAGGCGCTGCGCCAGTCGGGCGAGGTGCTGGCGGCGCAGCGCGCTCGCGGCGCGCTGCGCACGCGGCTGTCTGAGCTGACCGAGCGCGAGCGCGACGTGATGCAGCTGGTCGCCAAGGGCCTTCCGAACAAGCTCATCGCCGACCAGCTGGCCATCAGCGTGCGCACCGTCGAAGTCCACCGCGCCCGCGTCTTCGACAAGATGGAGGTGAAATCGGCGGTGGAGCTGGCGAACCTGCTGCGGGATGTTTGAGGCCCGGCGGGACGCACGGAGAACTGCCGGACGCAAAAGTCGCAAAAGTTTCGCGAAAATCGCAAAAGACAACCCAGGGGTTGGTCTTCCACTTTTTTCCTTTTCGCGACTTTTGCGAAGCTTTCGCGACTTTGGCGTCCGGTTGTCCGGTCTTCGCCTTCAGCGGCCTTGGTGGTCGTCGTCCCCGGGTTCGCCGCCCTTGCGGCCCGAGAACATCGTCCACCACACGATGAGGGCCGCGATGAGCAGCGCGCCGAGTGCCTCGAGCAGAATCAACCACATGTTCCGAATCCTGAGCCTGGCCGCCATTGTAGGAACGCTGGCGGCCTGCACCTCCGTTCCGCTGCCGCCTCCCGAGCCGGCCCTTCCCGCGGCCCCGGCCGTGCCCCAGGCGCCCGACGAC
>JAEZKX010000238.1 GCA_023436025.1 Pseudomonadota bacterium
GGCCAGGCCCTTGTCGTCGGCGGCGGCCAGGGTGCCGCGCGCCAGCGGCAGCAGCGCGGCCAGCGCGTCCTCGTCGGAAACGCCGAAGCGGTTCCACAGGTCGCAGGCTTCGCGCAGCAAGGACAGCAGGAAGCCTGCCGCATGGCAGCTGCCGGCGTGATAAAGGCCGCGCGCGCCCCGCGGCAGGCGGATCGGGCGGTAGCCCACCGCAGCGGCCGCCGCGTGCAGCACGTCCTCCAGCGCCTTCGGCCCTTCGATGCCGACGCTGCAGCCTGCCATGTGGCGCAGCGCGAGCTCGGCGTCGGCGAACAGCTGCAGCGGATGGAAACCGCCGATCAGCGCGCCCTGGTCCGCGGCCGGCTGCAGCACAGCGACCTCGGTGGCGCCGCTGCAGTGCGCGACGAGTTGGCCGGGGCGCCAGCGCACGGCAGCCGCGGTGGCGCCGATGTGGTCGTCGGGCACGGTGATGAAGACCAGTTCGGCCTGGTCGGCGGCCTCCTGCAGGCTGGCGCAAGGCAGGCAGCCGGGGATCGCGTGCGCCAGCGCGAGCGCCGAGTCCGGCGAGCGGCTGGCCACGGCCACCACGCGCCAGCCCGCGGCCTGCAGCGCCCGCGCCAGTGTCTGCGCGACGCGGCCGGCGCCCAGGAAGGCGACGCTGGGGTGGCTCACCCGACGGCGCGCCGCACGCTGTCGAGGGTGGACAGCTTCAGGCGCGGCCCGGACTTCATGTACTGGCCCGGCAAATCGCGGCCCATGAGCTCCTGCACCTGCCGTGCCACGGCGGCCAGCGCCTCGAGGTCGATGCCGGTCTCCCAGCCGCATTCGTGCAGCAGGTAGACCAGGTCCTCGGTGCAGACGTTGCCGGTGGCCCCTGGCGCGAACGGGCAGCCGCCCAGGCCGGCGAAGGAGGATTCGTACTCGCGCACGCCCAGCTCCAGCCCGTTCATCACGTTGGCCAGGCCGATGCCGCGCGTGTTGTGGAAGTGCAGCGCGAGGATGGCTTCCGGGAAGCGGGCGCGGATGGCCTCGACGGTGCGCGTCACGACCGGCGGGGTCGCCATGCCGGTGGTGTCACCCAGCGTGATGTGGCGCGCGCCATGCGCCAGGTAGGTTTCGGTGATCTTCAGGATGTTGTCGATGCCGACCTCGCCCTCGAAGGGGCAGCCGAAGGCGGTGGCGATGGCGCCGCGCAGCGCGATGCCGAAGCGTTGCGCGATGGGCGCGAACTCGACGAAGTCGGCCAGCGCGGCGTCGATGGGCTTGTTCAGGTTGGCCTGGCAATGCGTCTCGGAGGCCGAGACGAAGCAGGCCATCATGTCGACCTGGGCGGCCGCTGCGCGCTCGGCGCCGCGCGCATTGGGCACCAGCGCGGTCAGGCGCACGCCGGGCTTGCGCTGGATGCGCGCCATCACCTCGGCGGCGTCGGCCATCTGCGGCACGGCGCGCGGCGACACGAAGGAGGTGGCTTCGAAGCTGCGCACGCCGGCATCGATGAGCGCGTTGATCAGCGCCGCCTTGGCCTCGGTGGGGATGAAGGTCGGTTCGGACTGGAAGCCGTCGCGGGCGCCGACCTCGGTCACCAGGACGAAGCGGTCCTGCCCGGGTGCAGGTACGGATGGCATGGGGAAAATCCTTCTCTCAGATGACGCCGCGCTCGCGCAGCGCCGCAATGGTACCGGCGTCGCGGCCGATCTCGCGCAGCAGTGCGTCGGTGTCGCCGCCCAGCACCGGCGGGGGGCGGTGGATGCGGCAGGGTTCGTCGCTGAACTTGATGGGGAAGCCCAGCACGTCCTGGCGGCCGTGCAGGGGATGTTCGATGGTGATGCGCATCTGCTGGTGCTGCGTCTGCGGATCGTCGAACACCTCGGCCAGGTTCATCACGCGGCCGCAGGGCACACCGGCGGCGTTGAGCTTCTCGATCCAGTGGGCCACGGTGTTCAGGCGCGTGCGCGCGTTGACCTCGGCGTTGATCGCGCTGCGGCGCTCGAAGCGCGACGCGTTGGTGCGGTACTCCTCGCGGTCGCGCAGGTCGTCCAGGCCCAGTGCGTCGATCAGGCGGGCATAGAAGCTGTCGTTCGAGGGCGCCACGGCGATCTGGCCGTCGCTCGCCTCGAACAGGCCGTAGGGCGCGACCAGGGCGTGGTCGTTGCCGGTGCGCTGCGGCAGCTTGCCGGTGGCGAAGTAGTTGGTGGCCAGGAAGGCCAGCATGCTGGTCATGCTGTCGGTGAGCGCCGTCGAGACTTCCTCGCCCTGGCCGGTGCGGGCGCGGCGCACCAAAGCCGCGAGGATGCCCATGGCCGCGTAGGCGCCGGCCACCAGGTCGGAGATGGGCGGGGCCGCGCGCATGGGCGGCCCGTCCTCGTTGCCGTTGACGCTCATGAAGCCGCTCATGGCCTGCGCGATGAAGTCGAACGAGGGCCGGTCGCGGTAGGGCCCGTCGAGCCCGAAGCCGGTGATGTGGCAGCTGACGATGTCCGGCTTGATCGCGCGCAGCGCCTCGCGGCCGAAGCCCATGCGGTCCATCACGCCCGGGCGGTAGTTGTCGACCACCACGTCGGCGCCGCGCAGCAGGTCGCGCAGGATCTCCTTGCCGTCGGGGCTGCGCAGGTCGAGGGTGATGGACCGCTTGTTGCGGTTGAAACTGGCGAAGTACAGCGAGTAACCGTTGCGCGCCTCGCCCTGGTGGCGCACCGGGTCGCCGCCGTCCGGATCCTCCACCTTGATCACTTCGGCGCCCATGTCCGCGAGGAACATGGAGCAGAACGGACCGGAGAGGATCCGGGTCAGGTCGACGACGCGAATCCCGTCAAGTTGCATGGTGTGGGTTCAGGGACTGAGCTTGACGCCCGAAGTCTTGACGATGCTGCCCCACTTCGGATAGTCCACGGCCAGGAACTTCGCGAAGTCTTCCGACGCGCCGCCCACCGGGATGGAGCCGGCCGTCAGCAGTTTCTCGCGCACCTCCGGCATCTGCAGCACCTTGTCGATCGCGGCGTTGAGTTTCGACACCACCGCCGGCGGCGTACCGACAGGCGCGAACAGGCCCAGCCAGATGCCCATGTCGGCGCCGCGCACGCCCTGTTCGGACACGGTGGGCACGTTCGGAAGTGCGGGCGAGCGCTTCGAGGTGGTGACGGCCACCGCGTTGAGCTTGCCGCCCTTGACCAGCGGCAGCACCGAAACCACGGACAGGATGGCGACGTCGACCTGGCCGCCCATGACGTCGGTCATGGCCGGGGCGGCGCCCTTGTAGTGCACCTGCAGCAGGTTGGTGGCGGTGAGGGACTTCAGCTGCTCGCCGTACAGGTGGCCCATGCTGCCGTTGCCGGCGGTGGCCCAGACCAGCCCGGCCTGCGTCTTGCCGCGCGCCACCATGTCGGCCACGTTGCCGATCTTCACCTGGTTGCCCGTGGGCGCCACGTTGCTGACGATGGCCAGCGGCGTCTCCGACACCTGGATGATGGGCGTGAAGCTCTTGATCGTGTCGTAGCCGACGTTGGGATACAGGTAGGGGCCCAGTGCCATGTTGTCGGACTGGCCCATGACGATGGTGTAGCCGTCGGGCGCGGCCTGCGCGGCCTGCGCGATGGCGAGGTTGCCGGCGGCGCCGGGACGGTTCTCCGGCACCACCTGCCATTTCATCTGCTCGCTGAGCGCGGTGGCGACCACGCGCGACACCGTGTCGGTGCCGCCGCCGGGCGGGAAGGGGATCAGCAGGCGGATGGGCTTGGAGGGAAAGTCCTGCGCCGTGGCGGCGAAGGGAAGGGCGGCCGCCAGCACGGCGCCGGCCACGAGCCGGAAGAAGGTCGTCACGGTTGTCTCCTGTCTTGTCCCGTGACTGTAGGCCCGATCCCCGCCCGCGGCCCGCAGTGGAAACCCCTGCAGACGAAACGCTTCAGCCTCAGCCGGCCGGTGCCGGCGCTGGCGCTGCCCCTGGCGCCGCTCCCAGCGGCGCCTCGCCCCCGAGCGCCTCCAGCAGGTCCGGGATCATCGCGGCGAGCTCGCCGGTGAGGATGGCCGCATCCGTGTCGAAGCCGTCTTCGTTGCGGCCCGGCTTGTCGACGCCTTCCATCACCACGTCGAGCAGCTTCAGCCTGCGCACCTGGCCGGCCTCGGTCAGCAGGAAGGAGACGCGGTCGTTCCAGGTCATGGCCAGCTGCGTCGGCACCTTGCCGGCGGCGATGTGCTGCGCCACCTCGTCGATCTCCAGCGTGTGGCGCACATAGCGCACCGCGGACTTCTCCTCGTCGGCGGCCTTCAGCTCGCAGTCGCGGTCGACGGTGAAGCGCCAGGGCGCCTCGCGCGTGGACAGCCAGTGCGCCATCGCCGCCGACGGCGACATGGCGGTCTGGATCAGCTGCAGGTCGAGCGAAGGCGCGCCGCCCGGCACCTCGAGCAGGGCGGCCAGCAACGAGGACACGATGCGGTCGGCGGCGGCCAGGCTGCCGGCATCCACCACCAGCATGCGGTGCGCCGGGTCCAGCCACAGCAGGGTGGTGGCGCGCTTGGAGAAGGCGCGCGGCAGCAGGTCCTGCACCACCTCCTCCTTGAACTCCTTCTTCATCCGCGCCGGCACGCGCTCGTTGCCGGTCTGGGCCTTGTACTGCTCGATGCGCTCCTCGACCGCGGCCTTGACGGCCGATGCCGGCACGGCACGCTTCTCGGTGGCGAGCTTCAGGATCAGCTGCTGGCCCACCAGTTCGGCCAGCACCTTGCTCTTGTTGCCGCGCGGCGGCACCCAGCCGCTGGATTCCGGCTGCGTCGGGCCGCAGGGCACGAAGCGGCCCTTCTGCAGGACTTTCTCGAGGGCGTCGAGGGGAGGGAGGACGAAGTCGTCGGCGATGCGGAAGAAACAGGCGCTCTTGAACATGGGTGCTGCATCCGGCGCAGGGCGGCCGGCAAGCCCGCGATTCTAGGCGCGCGCGGGTAGACTCGCTGCGTGCAGAAGAACGACAACGCGCCCGCGGGCGAGGCCATGCCCGATGGCCTGCCGGCACCGCGGCGCTACTGGTCGATGGCCGCGATCATCCTGGGCATCAGCCTGTCGGTGCTCGACGCCTCCATCGTCAACCTGGCGCTGCCGGACATCACGCGCGATTTCGGCGCCTCGGCCTCCGCCGCCGTGTGGGTGGTCAACGCCTACCAGCTGGCCACGCTGGGCCTGTTGCTGCCCTGCGCGCAACTGGGCGACCGCTATGGCTACCGCCGTGTCTACCTGACCGGGCTGGTGGTCTTCACGCTGGGCTCGCTGGCCTGCGTGGTAGCCGGCTCGCTGTGGTGGCTCGCGGCCGCCCGCGCGGTGCAGGGCATGGGCGCGGCCGGCATGATGTCGGTCAATTCCGCGCTGGTGCGCCTGACCTATCCCAGCCATGTGCTGGGCCGCGCCATCGCGCTCAACTCGGTGGTGGTGGCCGTCTCCTCGGTGGCCGGGCCCACGGTGGCGGCGTTGATCCTGGCGGTGGCCTCCTGGCCGTGGCTGTTCGTCGTGCAGCTGCCCTTGGGCGTGCTGGTCTGGTTCCTGGGCCGGCGCACGCTGCCGGAACGCCGCCGCGGCGCCGCCGCCGCGCCGCTGTCCGGACTGGATGTGGTGCTGAACATGCTGATGTTCGCCCTGATCTTCCTGGGAGCCGATGTGCTGGGCGCGCGCAGCGGCACCGCCGCCGACCTCACGCACCTGCTGGTGGCCGCGGCGCTGCTCCTGGCGGGGCTGGCGGTCGGCGCCTTCTACCTGCGGCGGCAGCGCCGCCACGCCGAGCCGCTGCTGCCGGTGGACCTGCTGCGCATCCCGATCTTCGCGTTGTCGATGTGCACCTCGGTGACTGCCTTCGCCGCGCAGACCCTGGCCTTCATCTGCCTGCCCTTCCTGCTGCTGGAAGGCCAGGGCCGCAGCCACCTGGAGGCGGGCATGCTGATCACCGCCTGGCCGGCGGCCATCGTGCTGGCGGCGCCCATCGCGGGACGCCTGATCCCGCGCGTGTCCGGTGGCTTGCTGGGCGGCATCGGCCTGGCGACCATGGCCGCGGGCCTGGCCCTGCTGGCGCTTGCGCCGGACCAGCCCACGGGGGCGGACATGGCCTGGCGCCTGGCCCTGTGCGGCCTCGGCTTCGGCCTGTTCCAGTCGCCCAACAACCACACCATCGTCACCAGCGCGCCCCTGCGTCGGGCCGGCGCCGCCAGCGGCATGCTGGGCACGGCCCGCCTCACCGGGCAGTCGCTGGGCGCGGTGCTGCTGGGCATCGTCTTCAGCTTCGCCGGCGTGCACGACGGCGGCTCGAAGGTGGCCCTGGCCGTCGCGGCCCTGCTGGGCGCCGCCGCGGCGGTGTTCAGCCTGTCGCGGCTGCGCACGCCCGCGGCCTCGGTCGTGCCAACGACGAAGGATTAGCGCCGCTGGTACTGCGCCGCCCCGAACAGCATCTCGCGGGCCTTGGCATCGTTGACCGGCTTGCGCAGGCCGGCGAGCACCTCCACGCCGCGCTGCACCGCCGGGCGCGCGGCGATGGTGTCGAACCACTTCTTCACGTGCGGATAGTCGTCCAGCACGATGCCCTGGCGCTCCCAGCTGCGCAGCCAGGGAAAGGTCGCGATGTCGGCGATGGAGTACTCCTGGCCTCCCAGCCAGGGGCTTTGCGCCAGGCGCCGGTCGATCACGCCGTACAGGCGCTTGGCCTCGTTGCTGTAGCGGTCGATCGCGTAGGGCACTTTCTCGGGCGCGTAGGCGCGGAAGTGGTGTGCCTGGCCCAGCATCGGCCCCACGCCGCCCATCTGGAACATCAGCCACTGCAGCACTTCGTACTTCTCCCGCACGCCCACCGGCAGGAAGCGCCCCGTCTTGCCGGCCAGGTACACGAGGATGGCGCCGGATTCGAAGAGCGCGATGGGGCGGCCGTCCGGCCCGTCGGGATCCACCAGCGCGGGGATCTTGTTGTTGGGGCTGATCGCCAGGAATTCCGGCTTGAACTGGTCGCCCGCGCCGATGTCCACGGGGATGGGCTCATAGGGCAGACCGCATTCCTCCAGCAGGATATGCACCTTGTGGCCGTTGGGCGTCGGCCACGTATAAACCTGGATCTTGGACACGCCGAAACCTCCTGTTTCAAATATCATCCGCACTTTAGGGCAAAGCCAGCGCGCATGTTCGAACGCATCAAGAAGGCCTTTGCACGCGATGCGAAGGGGCTCTCCGAGTCCCCCACCTCGCAGTCGCCCCATGCGGCGCACGGCCCGGTGTCGGAGTGGGCGGCCTCGCGCGGCATGAGCTTCGCAAGTGCACCGCTTTCCAGCGCCGTGTCGATGCAGGGCAAGGTGGGCGGCCGCAACTGGAAGATGGAGCTCGGCCGGGCGTCCCGCGACTACATCTCGGGCGAGGAACTGCGCGCGCGCGCCGAACTGGGCCTGTCCGACAACGTGGCCGCGATGATCATCAACCGCACGCTGAAGGAAACCCTGGAGCGGCGGGCCTACAGCATGATCACCGACACGCTGCAGACCACCGCCTCGCCCAACCTCCCCGAGGAGATGCGCTGGCTGGCCATGTACGACGAGATCGGCTGGGAAGGCGTGACCGACGACTTCTGGCGCCGCTATGCCGTGCTGGCCGATTCGCGCGAGCATGCGATGGCCTGGGTCGACGGCGCGCTGGTCGAGCAACTCCTGCACTGGCCGCAGCCGTCGCCCTCTGCGAAGACGCCGTTCCTGATCGTGCTGCTGCGCGGCAAGGCCTACCTGCGCATGCAGTACGAACCCGCCGACACCAGCACGCTGGAGCATGCCGCCACGGTGTTCACCAGCGCCTGCGAAAGCGCGTTGGGGGCGTTCGGGCGGAAGTGATCGCACGGCAGGGCGTGCTCGCGCAGCGAGCGCACCATCTCTGACCAGCGGAGTTGGCAGCGATCCCAGCGCGCCCAGATGGATGGCAGCGCGCAGCGGATGAGCTGGGACAAGCGGTGCCCTCGTTGCGCGCACACCCGGCGACAGGCTGGGCCAGGCCTTACGCCCCGCGCGTCACCGCGGGCTGCGCGTCGCGGCCGTAGCTGCCGTACTTTCCCAACTCCCACTTGGCGATCGCGTTGCGGTGCACTTCGTCCGGGCCGTCGGCGAAACGCAGCGTGCGGGCGCCGGCATAGGCGGCCGCCAGCGGGAAGTCGTCGGAGACACCGCCACCGCCGTGCGCCTGCATCGCCCAGTCGATCACCTGGCAGGCCATGTTGGGCGCCACCACCTTGATCATGGCGATCTCGGTCTTGGCCACCTTGTTGCCGGCCACGTCCATCATCCAGGCCGCCTTGAGCGTCAGCAGCCGCGCCATGTCGATCTTGCAGCGCGCCTCGGCGATGCGCTCCTGCGTCACCGTCTGCTGCGCGATGGTCTTGCCGAACGCGGTGCGCGCCAGCGAACGGCGGCACATCAGTTCCAGCGCGCGCTCGGCCAGGCCGATCAGGCGCATGCAGTGGTGGATGCGCCCGGGCCCGAGGCGGCCCTGGGCGATCTCGAAGCCGCGGCCCTCGCCCAGCAGGATGTTGCCCGCCGGCACCTTGACGTTCTCGAAGTACATCTCGACGTGGCCGTGCGGCGCGTCGTCGTAGCCGAACACGTTGAGCGGTCGCACGATGCGGATGCCGGGGGTGTCCGCCGGCACCACGATCATGCTCTGCTGCGAGTGGCGGGGCGCGTCCGGGTCGGTCTTGCCCATGGTGATGAACACCTTGCAGCGCGGGTCGGCGGCGCCGGAGATCCACCACTTGTGGCCGTTGATGACGTAGTGCTCGCCCTGGCGCTCGATGCGGGTCGAGATGTTGGTGGCGTCGGACGACGCGACCTCCGGCTCCGTCATGGCGAAGGCGGAGCGGATCTCGCCTTCGAGCAGCGGCTTGAGCCAGCGCGACTTGATCTCCTCGGAGCCGTAGCGCGCCAGGGTCTCCATGTTGCCGGTGTCGGGCGCCGAGCAGTTGAAGACTTCGGGCGACCAGGGCACCGCGCCCATGATCTCGGCCAGCGGGGCGTATTCCTGGTTGGTGAGGCCGGCGCCGGCGTAGCCCGAGGCATGGGCGCTGTCCACCGGCAGGAACAGGTTCCACAGGCCGGCCGCGCGCGCCTTCTGCTTCAGCTCCTCGATGACCGGCAACGGCGTCCAGCGCTTGCCCGCGTCGGTGTTGGCCTGCAGTTGCTGCGCGTAGGTCTTCTCGTTCGGGTAGACGTGGTCATCCATGAACTTCCGCAGGCGTGCCTGCAGGTCCTTGGTCTTGTCGGAGTAGTCGAAGTCCATGTTGTTTCCTCGGTGAATGCCCGTCTCAGGCGCGCTGGGCGAACTGCCAGCCCAGTTCGGCCATCGGCCGCGCGCCGGCGGCGGAGGCCGCCGCCTGGGCGCTGGAGGCCGTGCCTGCTTCCACCCGCTTGGCGATCCCCTGCAGGATGGCGGCGATGCGGAACAGGTTGTAGGCCATGTAGAAGTTCCAGTCGTTCTTCAGGTCTGCCACGGTGGCCAGGCCGGTGCGGTCGCAGTAGCGGCGGATGTAGTCGTCCTCGGCCGGGATGCCCAGGCCCGCCAGGTCGAGCCCGCCGATGCCGCGGAAGCTGCCGTGCGGGATGTGCCAGGCCATGCAGTGGTAGCTGAAGTCGGCCAGCGGATGGCCCAGTGTCGACAGCTCCCAGTCCAGTACCGCGATGGCGCGCGGCGCATCGGGTGCGAACATCAGGTTGTCCAGCCGGTAGTCGCCGTGCACGATGGAAACCTTGCTCTCGTCGCGTGCCGCCGGCGGGATGTGCGCGGGCAGCCATTCGACCAGCTGCTCCATCGCCGGAATCGGCTGGCTCATGGGACCGGCGCCATCGGCGGAGGCCTTGTACTGGCGCGTCCAGCGGCCGATCTGGCGTTCGAAGTAGTTGCCGGGCTTGCCGTAGCCGGCCAGGCCGCGCTCGGCGAACTTCACCGTGTGCAGCGCCGCGATGACGCGGTTCATCTCGTCGTAGATGGCGCCGCGCTCGGCCGGCGCCATGCCCGGCAGGGCCTGGTCCCACAGCACGCGGCCCTGCATGAACTCCATGATGTAGAAGGCGCGGCCGATGACGGATTCGTCCTCGCACAGCGCGAACATGCGCGGCACCGGAACGTCGGTGCCGGCCAGGCCGCGCATCACCGCGAATTCGCGTTCCACCGCATGCGCCGACGGCAGCAACCTGGCCACCGGCCCCGGCTTGGAGCGCATGACGTAGCTGCGCCCGGGCGTGGCCAGCTTGTAGGTCGGGTTGGACTGGCCGCCCTTGAACATTTCGACCGTGAGTGGCCCGCGGAAACCCTCGACGTTGCGCTCCAGCCAGGCGGTGAGCGCCGCGACGTCGAAGGCGTGCTGGTCCGACACCGGCCGCGTGCCGACGAAATGCGCGTAGTCATGTTCGCTCATCTTCAGTGCTCCGTCTCGACGATCTTCATGAGGGACTCGCGGTTGCGCACCACGAGGCCGCCCGGCTCGATGCGGATCACTTCCTCGCGTTCCATGGCTTTGAGCTCCTGGTTGACGCGCTGGCGCGAGGCGCCCAGCAGCTGCGCCAGTTCCTCCTGCGCCAGGTGCAGGCCGATGCGGATCTCGCGGCCGTCCTGCAGCGAGGGCACGCCGTAGCTGCGCACCAGGTGCGCGAGCTGCTTGGCCAGGCGCGCGCGCAGGGGCAGGGTGTTGAGGTCTTCCACCAGGCCGAACAGCTGGCGGATGCGCCGGCACTGCAGCTTCAGCAGCGCCTCGTACAGCTCGACGTGCTGCGCCAGAATCTTCTGCAGGTCGGCCCGTGACACCGACAGCATGGTGGTTTCGCCATGCGCGTAGGCATCGTGCGTGCGGCGCTCGCCGTCGAACAGGGCGACGTCGCCGAACCAGATGCCGGGCTCCACGTACGACAGCGTCACCTGCTTGCCGGTGATCGAGGTCGAGCTGACCCGCACCGAGCCGCGGGCCACCGCGCTCCATTCCTCCGCCAGGTCGCCGCGCGCGCAGATGAGCTCGCCGTCCTTGTAACGTTTGACGTAGGCGCATCGGAGGATGTCGTGACGCAGGGAGGGCGAAAGGGTGGAGAACCAGCGCCCCTGGTTGATCGCGGCGCGTTCCTCAATCGTAAGAATCGGGTCGTCCATGGTCTGTCTTGTCAGCGACTGCCTGCGGGCGATTGTCGTGCGCGCGACGCGGTCGGGCACAGCGGGTTGTCACCTGGGCGTCGGTGCCCGGTGCAAGGAAGGCGGCACCCGGGTGCCGCGGCGCGCCGGTGGCCCGGCCGCTCACGGGTACTTCGGTTTCTGCTTTTCCAGGAAGGCGCGGATGCCGATCCCTGCGTTGGGATGGTAGAGGTTGTCCAGGAAATGCCGGGCCTCGCTGGCCAGCTGCTGGTGCAGGCTGGCCGAGGCCGCCTCGTTCACCAGCTCCTTGATGCTCGCCAGTGCGTTGGGCGCGCGCGCATCGAGCCGCGCGGCCAGCGCCAGTGCGTCTTCGAGCGCGGCGCCGGGGGCGCTCACCTTGTTGACCACGCCCAGGGCTTGCAGCCGGGCCGCGCCGATGCGCTCGGCGCCCATCAGCAGCTCGTTGACCAGCTGCCGCGGCAGCGCGCGCGCCAGGCTCCAGCTGCCGCCGCCGTCGGGTGTCAGGGCGACGGCGCTGTAGGCCATCACGAACACGGCGTCCTCGGCGGCCACCACGAAGTCGCAGGCCAGCGCCAGCGAGAAGCCGGCGCCGGCGGCCGCGCCTTCCACCGCTGCGATCACGGGCTTGGGAAAGGCGCGGATGGCCTCGATCCAGCCATGCAGGCCCTCGACCGACTGCGCCTGCACCTCCCGCGGCTGCTCGCGGTTGGCCAGCAGCCGCTGCAGGTTGCCGCCGGCGCAGAAGGTGCTGCCGGCGCCGGTGATGACGACGCTGCGCACCTCCGGGTTGCTGTCGGCGGCATTGAGGGCCTCGACGCCCGCCGCGTAGATCTCGGGCCCCATCGCATTGCGGTGCTCCGGGTTGCTGATGGTCAGCACCATCGTCTGGCCGTGGCTGGTGCTGCGGAGTTCGGCGGGCATGCGGGGTCCTTCTCAGGTTTCTTCGTGGAGCAGCGACAGCCCGATCGCGCCGCGCCGGCGCAGCCAGGGGCTGGGGCGGTAGCGCGGATCGCCGTAGACCGTCTGCAGGTTGAACAGCACCTCCAGCACGTTGGTCGGACCCCAGCGGTCGCCCATGGCCAGCGGGCCGAGCGGATAGCCCAGCCCCAGCGTGACGGCGGTTTCCAGGTCCTGCGGCGTGCAGATGCGCTGCTGGCAGATGTCGGCGGCGATGTTGACGATCGCTGCCACCACGCGCTGGGTGACGAAGCCGCCCGAATCGCGGATCACGCTGACCGGCTTGCCGTCGCGCGCGAACAGGGCATGGGCGGCGTCGCGCATGTCGCTGCGGGTGGCCGGGTTGGTGGCCAGCACGCGGCGCCTGGTGGCGCTGTCCTCGATCAGCAGGTCGATGCCCACGGTGCGGGCCGGATCGAGCCGCTCCACCACGGCCACGGTGGTGACGTCGAAGCCCAGGGGCGCCACCAGCGTCAGCGCCTGCGGCGAGGCCGACTGGCCGGTCTCGACCTTGGCCCCCAGGTCCTTGAGCAGCTGGTACAGCTCGGCGCGGCGGGCGGCCCGTGTCGACACCCAGACCGGCGGCAGCTCGGCCACCGTGGGAACGGGCGGCTCGGGCGGCACCTGGGGCTTGCCATCGACGTAGCGGTAGAAGCCGGCGCCCGTCTTGCGTCCCAGCACGCCGCCGGCCAGCCGTTGCGCCGTGATCACGCTGGGCCGGTAGCGCGGGTCTTCGTAGTACTGGTGGTAGATCGACTCCATCACCGGATGCGAGACGTCCAGCCCCGTCAGGTCCATCAGCTCGAAGGGGCCGAGGCGAAAGCCCACCTGGTCGCGCAGGATGCGGTCGATGGTGGCGAAATCGGCCACGCCCTCGCCGGCGATGCGCAGGGCCTCGGTGTTGTATCCGCGGCCGGCGTGGTTGACGATGAAGCCGGGCGTGTCCTGCGCCTGCACCGGGGTGTGGCCCATCTGGCGCGCATACGCGGCCAGGCCGGCGCAGACCGCGGGGTCGGTCTGCAGGCCGGCGATGACTTCCACCACCTTCATCAGAGGCACCGGATTGAAGAAGTGGTAGCCGGCGAACTGCTGCGGCCGCTTCAGCCCGTTGGCGATGGCGGTGACCGACAGCGAGGAGGTGTTGGTGGCCAGCACCGCCGCCGGCGCCACGATGTCTTCCAGTTGCGCGAACAGCGCCTTCTTGACGTCGAGTCGCTCGACCACCGCTTCCACCACCAGGTCGCAGGGAGCGAGATCGGCCAGCTGGGCCGCCGGCCGCAGCCGGCTCTTGCAGGCCTGTACCGTGGCGGCGTCCATGCGCCCCTTGTCCTGCAGGCGGTCCCACTGCGCACCGAGTTCGGCGATCGCGCGTTCGACGGCACCGGGCTGGGTGTCGTACAGGTAGACCGTGCTGCCCGCCTGGGCCGCGATCTGGGCGATGCCGCGGCCCATGGCGCCCGCGCCCGCGATTCCGACGCTGTTGTATTGAATCTCCATCGTCCCATTATGGGCGAGTGGATCCACCCGACTCGCCCGTTGAATGCCTAGAATGCGCGCTTGATGTTGCAGCCGGTTACTCTCCGTACCCTGGCACTCACGGCGTGCGGATGGCTGCTCGCGTGTGATGCCCTTGCCCTCACGGTCGGTCGCGTCCGGGGCGCTGCGCTCGTCGGACGTCCGCTGGAGCTCGCCGTCCCGGCCACCCTCGATGCCAGCGACACGGAGGCCCCCTGCGCGGTGCCGGAGCTGTTCTACGGAGACCGCCGGGTGGCGCCGGAGCCCATCCTGGAGTGGCAGCCGGGCCCCAACCGCCAAGGCGTGTTCCGCGTGCGGTCGACCGAGCCCGTCGACGAACCCGTGGTCACGCTGTACCTGCGGATCGGTTGCGGCCAGAGCTTCACCCGCCGCTTCGTGGTGCTGTCGGAGTTGCCGCCCGTGGACGAGCCGCGCGTGCCGGCGCCAGCGCACGCATTCGGTGCGCCGCCGCTGTCGGCGCCCGCGACCGCCGGGGGCCGTGGCTCGAATGCGGGCCCGGGTGCCGCCACCGGCACGGGTGCGGG
>JAEZKX010000345.1 GCA_023436025.1 Pseudomonadota bacterium
CTGTACTCCAGCGGCACGATCAGCGTGAAGGTGCTGCCCACGCCGGGCGCGCTGGTCAGCGTGATGTTGCCGCCCAGCAGGCGCGCCAGGTCGCGCGAGATCGACAGGCCCAGGCCGGTGCCGCCGAAGCGGCGGCTGACCGTGCCGTCGGCCTGGCGGAAGGCCTCGAAGATCAGTTCCTGCTGCGAGGCCTCGATGCCGATGCCGCTGTCGCGCACCTCGAAGGCCAGGCCGTCGCGGCCGCTGCGCGTGATGTGCAGCGCCACGCTGCCCTTCTCGGTGAACTTGACCGCGTTGGCCAGCAGGTTGCGCAGGATCTGGTCGAGGCGTTGGCGGTCGGTGTAGAGCGTGGCCGGCACGTCCGAGGCGATCATCAGCTCCAGCGCCACGCCCTTGCGCTGGGCCAGCGGCAGGAACATGGACTTGAGGCTCTCGGCCAGGGGCGCGACCGGCGTGATCTCGGGGCGCACGTCCAGCTTGCCGGCTTCCACCTTGGCGATGTCGAGGATGTCGTTGATGAGGTTCAGCAGGTCGTTGCCGGCCGAATAGATGGACTCGGCGAACTTGACCTGTTCCTCGGTCAGGTTGCCCTGGGCGTTGTCGCCCAGCAGCTTGGCCAGGATCAGCGAGCTGTTCAGCGGTGTGCGCAGCTCGTGCGACATGTTGGCGAGGAACTCGCTCTTGTAGCGGCTGGCGCGCTGCAGTTCCTGGGCCCGGTCCTCCAGCGCCTTCTGGGCCTGGCGCAGCTCGTCGCGCTGGGCCTCCAGGCGCTCGGCCTGTTCGGACAGCTGCAGGTTGGTCTGCTCCAGCTCGGCCTGCTGGCTCTCCAGGTGCGCCTGCGACTCCTTGAGCGCGCGCGACTGCTCCTCGAGTTCCTCGTTGGCGGTGCGCAGTTCCTCCTGCTGCACCTGCAGTTCCTCGTTGAGCTGCTGGGTTTCCTCCAGCATGTCCTGCAGGCGGCGGCGAAAGCGCGCCGACTCGATGGAGGCGCCCAGGATGCCGCCGCAGGCGGCCAGCAGCTCGCCGTCGCGCGGCTCCAGCGCGCGCAGCCAGCCCATCTCCAGCACGCCGACCAGGCGGCCTTCGTATTCGACGGGTGCCAGCATCACGTTGCGGGCCGTGGCCTCGCCCAGGCCGGAGCTGACGCGCAGGTAGCCCGGGGGGACGTCGGTGAGGGTGATCGCCTTGCGCTGCGAAGCGACTTCGGCGATGAGGGTGCGGTCCGACGGCAGCTGCGCCGGCGGGCTGTCGTCGTCGGCCGGCCAGCCCCAGGTGGCGGTGCGCTGGAAGCCGCCGCCGGTCTGCTGCACGTACAGCGCGGCCACGGCGCCCTCCATGTAGCCGGCCAGCGCCTCCAGCGCCGCGTGGCTGACGGCGCCCAGCTCCTGCTCGCGCGCCATGCGCTCCGACAGCTGCGACTGGCCCTCGCGCAGCCAGGCGTGGGCGGCCAGGATCTCACCCTGGCGCCGCTGTTCCGCCAGCGCCGCCTCGAAGGTGCCCGACAGGTTGAGCAGGTCGCCGCGGCCGCGCCAGGCCAGCAGGCCGCCGACAGCCAGCATGAAGCTGACGAAGGTGACGACGGTGGTCCAGGTGTTGCGGTTGGCCGTGTCGGTGCGGTCCTGGCGCAGCTGCCGCTCGCTGGCGATGAAGGCGTCGAACTCGTCGCGCACCCCGTCCTTCAGCTGCTTGCCGCGGCCGGCGCGCAGGGCGGGGCTGGAGTTGGGGTCGAGGCGGCGCGCGTTGATGCGCTCGTTGGCCAGCTCGTTCCATTCGCGCTGCATGGCCTGGATGCGGTCCAGGCGCTGGGTCTGCGCCGGGTTGTCCGCGACGTCGGCGCGCAGGCGGTCCATCTCCGTGCGCAGGTCGGCACGCTGGCGGTCGAAGTTGTCGAGGAAGCGGTCGTCGGTGCCGAGCAGGAAGCCGCGCACCGAGGATTCCAGCTCCAGGTCGAGCTTCTGCACCGCGTAGGCGCGGTTCAGGACGCGGTCGGTGTGCTCGACCCACCGCATGGAATCCATGAGGTAGGCGAGCAACGCGACGAACAGCAGCGCGCTGACCAGGCCCAGGCCGAGGGGCAGTGCGACGTTGCGGGTGAGGATGCGGCGGAAGCCGCTCGGATCGTGGGGACTGGGCTTTTCGGTCATGGACGGCTGCGCTGGGCAGCCGTCCAGTTTGCCAAAAAAATGTTCAGCTGAGGGGCCGGGCGCCCACCGGGGGGCCCGCGAACCTCACTTCCAGGACCCGCTCATCCGTGCCTGGGCCGCGCCGATCTTGGCTTGCGCGGTGCGGCTGCCGAGCGTGGCGGCGCGTTGCAGCCAGCGCAGGGCCAGGCCGGAGTCCTGCGGCACGCTGGCGCCCTCCAGGTAGGCCACGCCCAGGAAATAGCTCATCTCCATGCGGCCGTAGCGGATGCCCTCGTCCGTGGCCTTGCCCGAGCGCTTGACGATGACGGGCACGTCGCCGCTGCCGTTGGCGAAAGCCTGCATCTGCTCGATGACGTTGGTGAAGAAGCGCTCGCGCGACGCCATGGCCTTGGGCTTGTCCGGCAGCGAGGCCACCAGCTCGTCGGCCAGCACCGGCAGCGCCTCGAACGGGGTCATGCCGCCGCGCATGCGCGGCGAGTACCAGGCGCGCAGCATCACCCGGTCCAGCGGCAGCAGGCCGTCGACCTGGGTGGGGAAGTAGCTCAGCACCGTCTTGCCGGCGGGATGTCCGCGGATGCCCATCACGTGCATGGCCTCGTGGTAGGCGCAGCGCCAGGCGTCGCGGTTGCGCATCTGCACCGCGGCCGACTCGATGCGGGTCTCGGTGAGGAAGTTCAGGTAGGTGACGCACGGCTGGTTGTCTTCCAGCAGGTGGTCGGGGGTGATTTCGATGCTCAGGTTGGCGATCTGCGCGGCGTCGGAGCGGTCGCTGACGTCGACCACCCTGACGCCGGCCTCCGCCGCGACCTCGCGCATGGCCTTGAGCGTGTGGTCCTTGTGGATGCGCAGGTTGATCCCGTACACGCGCACGCGGATCTCCTGTTCCCAGCGCACCAGGCGCGTGGGCGTGCCGCTCTGGTGCCAGAGCACCTCCCACATCGTCCCCATGCCCTGCTCGAATTCATCGGTCTGCGCAACGGCGGGACTGAAGACTGCAGCCGCCAGGAGGGCGGTCACAACCGACTTCCACATGAGTCACCCCTATCGAAGAGGTCCGACTATGGGGTAGGACACTTCCTACGACAAGCACTGTTACGAGACGTGGCTCCACCCGGTGGCCCAGGCAGGAAAATTACACAACTTGGCGGGAACAACAGCCTATGGCCGAGGTGCGAGGAAGGCCTCGACCAGATCCGCCACCTGCTGCGGCTGGTCGTGGTGCAGCATGTGCCCGGCGTCTTCCACGTGGCCGATGCGGTGGTCGCCCACCGACTTCAAACGTTCGTGGTACTCCGCCAGCGTGTAACGTCCCTTCCACCAGCCGCCCAGGCTGTCGTCGCTGGCTTGCACGGCCAGCACCGGGGCCGCGATGGCGCGGTACAGCTCCAGCACCTCGTCGACGCGGAACAGGTTGGCATTGATGATCTTGTGGGCAGCGTCGCCCAGGATGCGCCAGCGGCCATCGGCTCCCTGGCGGGCCCAGTGCGGCGCCAGCCAGTCGGCCTTGTCGCGCGCCAGGCGGCGGTTGGTCTTCATCAGCCGCGCCGCGACGCCATCGAGGCTGTCGTAGGGCTTGAGCGCCAGTTCGCCGCGGTGGTACTGGTGCAGTTCGTCCATCCATTTGGCATAGCGCCCGGGCGCCTGTGCCGCGCGCGTGGCCGGCATGCCGAACCCTTCGAGGTTGACCAGCCGGCGGATGCGAGCGGGCCGCGCGCCGGCATACAGCATGGCGATGTTGCCGCCCATGCTGTGTCCCACCAGGTCCACCGGGCGCTCGCCGGCATAGTGATCCAGCAGGAAGTCGAGGTCGGCCAGGTAGTCGGGGAACCAGTAGTTGTCGGTGGGCGGCAGCTCGGTCAGGCCGTAGCCGCGCCAGTCCGGCGCGATCACGTGGCGCTCCTGCGCGAAGGCGTCCACCACGAACTGCCACGAGGCCGACACGTCCATCCAGCCGTGCACCAGCACCAGCGGCGGCTGGCCCGGTTGCGGCGCGCCCCAGGTGCGGACGTGGTAGCGCAGGTTGCGGATCGGGACAAACTCGCTGCGGGAGGCGCGCTTCGGGAGGTACATTCGGCCGATCATAGGAGGGCCGCGGCATGGCAGCCGGTCACGGGGACAACTGGGAGACACTGCACCGCAGCTTCGGCTGGCAGGTGCCGGCCGACTTCAACATCGCCGAGGCGTGCTGCGCGCGCTGGGCGCGCAC
>JAEZKX010000396.1 GCA_023436025.1 Pseudomonadota bacterium
TGTGGGGGGGGGGGGGGGGGGGGGGGGGGGGGGGGGGGGGGGGGGGGGGGGGGGGGGGGGGGGGCAGGAAACCATCGGGAATGTGCAGTCGTTGGGACGGAGTTTAAAGCGGGGCGGCAGGCATGGCGATCGACCATGCCTGCCTTGACGCGGCTAGTGGGAGACACGCTTCGTCAACGGGCTGGCGCTGCGTGTGAACGGTGGGTCCTGCTTGTGGAACCGCGTTTGCGTCGCGAAAAGAGCCTGGTCCGATGGCTGGAGACCGGCATTGGCTTTTGCCTCCAGTTGCGGGGGGGCGCTGAAAGCCGGGCGCGGTCCGTGACCGTCCGGGTCGGAAGCGGTCAGGCTAGGGCGCCAGTGGTCCGTTCAGGTTGAATGCAAATTTCGTGAATGACCGCTTCAGACTGGGGGCGGCCGGTGGGGTTTGGCCGCTTGATGACCGCTGTCGCCGGGACCGGACATCGGTCCACGTACGCGCCGACACCGGCTATGCCACCTCTGCGTGAAGCTCCTCGACAAGCGTGGCCTTCGGCATGCCCTCCAACTCCAGCCGCTTCACCTTCAGCTTCTCGAGCATGGAGGAGTACGTCAATTCGAAGCCGTCGAGCAAGGTGTACCAGTTCAGCACGTATCGTTTCATGCGGGGATCGTCACTGACCAGGCCCATCTCGCCGCGACCGAGCTGATTTCTGAGCCTGCTGTCGATTTCGACATCGGCAGCAGAGATCTTCCGCCCGAGCAGGATGAGTTCGAAGTGCATGTGCGCGCTGCTGAACTCCGGGTGGCGCATCAGTATGCCGGCATGCCCCACCGCCGGCTGCGCGACGGTGGTCAAGGATGCACAGCGCAACTCTTGATCGGCGCGGTGGGCCCATCGACGAACGGTCGAAGAGAACGCGCTTGACCGCAGCGCGGGATGCCGGCCGAGACTGGCACAGGGCTGAGTCGTCCCTCGCGTACTTTCCCGCACACTCGGCAGCCCGGTGCGATGACGCGCAACGACGGGGCCCCCGTCTTGCCTCCCCGCACAGAACGAAGCCCCGCGCTGCGCGCATCCGCCCCACAATCCCCCATGCGATCCGAACGCGACAAGATGCTCGCCGGCGAGCTCTACGATGCCCAGGACCCGGCGCTGGTGGCCGCGCGGGTGCGGGCGTGGAAGTTGTGCCGGCGGCTCGACGACCTGCCGCCCGGCAGCGCCGGCTGGCGTGAGTTGCTGCAAGAACTGATCGGCAGCGGCGGTGGGGGCGCCTTCATCACGCCGCCCTTCCGCTGCGACTACGGCAGCAACATCGAACTGGGCTCCGGCGCCTACTTCAACTTCAACTGCGTGGTGCTCGACGTGTGCAGGGTGCGCATCGGCGCCCACACGCTCATCGGGCCGGCGGTGCAGGTCTACACGCCGCTGCATCCCATGGACGCACAGGCGCGCCGCACGCACGAGTCGGGCAAGCCGGTGGAGATCGGCGCCGACGTGTGGATCGGCGGCGGCGCCATCATCCTGCCGGGCGTCACCATCGGCGACGGCGCCGTCATCGGCGCGGGCAGCGTGGTCACGCGCGACGTGCCGCCGGGCGTGTTCGCGGCCGGCAATCCCTGCCGCGTGGTCCGCGCCCTCTGACGGCCTTACGCGATGGCGCGCAGCACCGCGTGCGCCGCCTCGATGCGCGCGGCGTTCGGGAAGTTGCGGTTGGCCAGCATCACGACGCCGATGCGCCGCTGCGGCACGAAGGCGGCATGGGCGCCGAAGCCGCCGGTGGACCCTGTCTTGCTGAACAGCGTGGCCTGTGCCGCTGCGGGCGGGACCGTCACGGCCTGGACCGGATGCGCATCGAGCGCCATCGTCGCCGCATTGCCTTCCTGCAAGCGCGCAAGCGGCAGGGGCCACGGGTACTGCTCCCAGCCCAGCGCCTGCACCAGCGCCCCGGCCCGGAAATGGCCGATGTGCGTAGCCGCGACGGCTTTCCGCCATGCCGGTGCGAGCGCCGGCGGCGCGAACTGCGCCTCCACGAAGCGCAGCAGGTCGGTGGCCGTGGTTTTCACGCCGTAGGCTTCGGCGTCGAACACGCCCGGATTCACCCGCACCGGCGCACCGGACTTGTCCTCGCCCCAGGCATAGGCGGCCGCATGGCTGGCCGGCACGCGGATGAAGGTCTCGCGCAGGCCGAGGCCCGGGAACAGCAGCGACTGCGACAGTTCCGTGAAGTCGCCTCGAAGCGCCCGGGCCACCGCATGGCCGAACAGGCCGATGCTGGGGTTGGAGTAGCGGCGTTGCGTGCCCGGCGCCGCCGCCGGCTGCCACGCGCGGTAGTAGTCCCAGGCTGCGTCGAGGTTGTCGACCGCGTCGGGGAACTGCAGGGGCAGCCCGCCCGCCGTGTAGGTGGCCAGGTGCAGCAGTTGCACGCGGCCGATGGCGCTGCCGCGCAGCTGCGGCACGTGCTTTTCCACCGGGTCCGCCAGTGACAGCGCGCCCTGCGCCAGTGCGTGGCCGCCGAGCGTCGCGGTGAAGGTCTTGCTGAGCGACCCGATCTCGAACAGGGTGTGGGCGGTGACGGGGCCGCCTCCCTGGCGCGCGCTGGTGCCATGGGTGAAGACGTGGCGTTCACCGTCGACGGTGACGCCCACGGCCAGGCCGGCGATGCCGTGCTGCGCCAGCAGCGGCCGGTAGGCCCGGTCGACGGCGTCGGCGATGCGACCGGCCAGGGGCGTGGCGGCGGCGCCGTGGGCGAGCGGTGCGAGGAGCAGGGAGGCGCAGAGGGCGCGGCGGGAGCGGGACGGATTCATAGGTGGAGTCGGTCGGCCGCGCCTGCGGCCGCAGGGTTCATCGAAAGGACGGAAAGGAACCGCCGTGGCGGCCCGGCCTGGGCGGCAGCCGGTCGGGCCGGCGCGCGGCTTACCACGGCTTGCGCCGCGTGGCCTGCTCCGCCAGCACCGTGAACGCCATGCCCAGCAGCACCAGCACGCCGGCCACCACGTAGCCCACCGGGCCTTCGGGGACGATCCAGGTGGGGTACTGCGGATAAGCCTGGGCCAGGGTCTGCAGCGGGGCCAGCTTGGCCTCGGCGCGTTCGGCGTTGAGCGCCATCATGCCGGCGCGCGCGAACACGGCGCCCAGGATCAGGATCGCGCCGGCCAGGAACAGCGTCTTGCCGGCGATGAGGAAGTGCCGCGGCGAGCGGGCGATGCGAGAACGGAGCCATTGCATCGGGCGACTCTAGCGCACGCGGTTCAGGCGGCATCCACCCACTCCACCCGGGCGCCCAGCCGCGTGATGTTCTCGGCGAACTGCGGATGCGCGCGCCGCACCGGATCGGCATTGCGGATGACGGAGCGGCCGGGGATGGCCGCCGCCACCATCAGCAGCGCGATCGCCACGCGGATGATGTAGGGGCTGTCCACCGTGGCCGGTGCCAGCGGCCGGCCGCCGAAGGTGACCAGCCGGTGCGGGTCGGACTGGTAGGCATGGGCGCCGAACTTCGCCAGCTCGCCGGTCCAGGCCAGCGCGCCGTCGTAGACCTTGTTCCAGAACAGGGCGCTGCCTTCGGCGCGCACCCCGAGGGCGATGAAGATCGGCAGCAGGTCCACCGGCAGGTAGGGCCAGGGTGCGGCCTCCACCTTCTGCAGCAGGTTGGAGGTGAAAGGCGGGCGCACGCGCAGGCCGTCGTCGACCACCGCGCGCGACCAGCCGTCCTCGTGCAGCACCCGCACGCCGAACTTGGCGAAGGTGCGGTCGATCAGCGGAAAGTGCTGCGGCTGCGCGTTCTTCACGCGCACGTCGCCGCCGGTGGCCGCGCCCAGCGCGAGAAAGGTGACCACCTCGTGGAAGTCCTCCGTGAAGCTGAACTCGCCGCCGCCCAGCCGGTCGACGCCGTGCACCGCCAGGCGCGAGGTGCCGATGCCTTCGATGCGCGCCCCCAGCGTCTCCAGGAAGCGGCAGAACTCCTGCACGTGCGGCTCGCTGGCGGCGTTGACCAGCGTGGAGGTGCCGTCGGCCAGCGCCGCGCACAGCACGAAGTTCTCGGTGGTGGTGACCGAGGCATAGTCCATCCAGTGGTCCACGTGCTGCAGCGGCCGGTCCACGTCCAGCCGCAGGCCGCAGGCGGTGCGCGTGACGCGGGCGCCGAAGCGCTCGAACACCTCGACATGCGGGTCCACCTCGCGCGCGCCCAGCGTGCAGCCTTTCACGTCGCCCTCGATGCGGGCGGCGCCGAAGCGCGCCAGCAGGCCGGGCACCAGCAGGATGGAGCTGCGCATCTCCTCGGGCAGGTGGTCGCGGCCGGCATCGAAGCGGGTGCCGCGGTGGTGCAGGTCGACCACGCCCGTGGCGAAGTCCGCCTCCACCTGGCTGCCCAGGCGCAGGAACACCTCCAGGATGCGGCGCACGTCGGTGATGTCGGGGACGCGGCGCAGGCGCACCGGCTCGCGCGTGAGCAGCGTGGCGCACAGCACCGGCAGCACGGCGTTCTTGTTGGCGGAAGGCACGATGCGACCCTGCAAAGGGGTGCCGCCATGGACGACGAGATGGGACATGCGCGCATCTTCCCGGCGCAGGCCCGCCGGCGCCAGGGAGAGTGTCTTCCCGGCCCGGAAGAAAAATTCCGTCGGTGCCCGCCTACCTCTGCCGGCGGTGGCGTCCGATCGGCGCCACCCACACCCCTGGGCCTACTGGTTCTGCGCGCCTTTGCGCAACCATCCAGGAGACACCCATGTTCCAGCGCCTTTCCCAGATCGCCCTGCTCGCCGCCTTCGCGGTGGCAGGCGCCGCCCACGCCCAGAAGGCGGCGGAGACCACCAACACGCCTCAGCGCGCGGGTGAAGCCAGCACCATGACCGGCGGCGTCCCCAACGCCCAGACCAGCAATCCGGTGACCACCCCTTCGACTGCCGAGAAGGCCGAGATGGACAGGAAGTCCGGCGCCACCACGTCGACGTCCAAGGGGGGCAAGGTCTCCGCCAACAAGGGCAGCGCCTCCGAGACCAGCAACGTGCCGCAGCGCGCCGGCGAGGCGAGCACCATGACCGGCGGCGCGCCCAACAAGAAGACGGCGAACTGAACGGTGGGGCCTAGGGGCCCGGCTCCTGGCCGGGCACCGCTGCGGCAGGCGTCGCCTGGTGCGCGGCGGCGTCTGAGTCGGCGTGGTCGGCCTCCCGCGGCCTGGCACCGACTGCCGTCGCGGCCACGGACTCCAGCCCCTGCTGGGCCTGGTGGGCCAGCAGCACGAT
>JAEZKX010000344.1 GCA_023436025.1 Pseudomonadota bacterium
AGCTCAACGCCTGCTCCATCCCGGCATTCTCCGGCTTGAGCTATGAACTCCAAATTCGGGGCACCCTCAAGCAGGTGTTCGGCTTCGTGCCGCCGAAAGAACGCAAGAAAGACACGCCCGCTGGCAAGAGGGGGTAGGCCATCGTCTTTACCAGCCAAATCCCGCAGCAGCGCGATGGCGGCGGCTTCTCAATGCGAATCTGCCCCTCGATCCCAACTACCTACTCGTCCAGTTCGTTGCCGCCGTGCTCCGTGTCGCCGAGCTCCTGCCTCGACACCTTCTTGCCTTTGATGCGGCGCAGCGTCGTGAACAATTCCTCGGCTTCTTGAAGCGTTCGTTTTCCGTTGTGTACGTCGCCCTTCCTGAACAGCTCGCAAGCTTGCTGCATCTTCTGGTGCGAGGCCTCCCACTGCGCAAGGAGATCCATGTCCTTCAACTGCGGACGCACCGATTGATAGCCGTACTCCAGGCCCGCGAACACATCATCGAGTGTGAGGCCGAACTTGAAGACGGGAGCGTAGGCCCCGACCCATGCCAAGGCATCTCGTGTCTCGGCGTACCCTTCTCGCTTGTATTTCAATATCATGGCGCTACTTGCTCCGCAGGTACTGTTCAAGCGTAATGATGACCGGATTCTTGTTCGGCGCCACCAGGATTACACGGTCGACCTTGCCGCTAGCGAAGAAGTCCTGGATCTGCGGTGTTGTCAGGCTCTTGTTCCCGATGGTTCCATCAATGATGGTGCGCTCGCCAGGCACCATAAGATCAGGAATGCGGTAGCCTTTTTTGCCACCAGGGACGTACAGACGCTGATTAACGATCAAATCGCCAATGCCGTTTATCTGCTTGAAGGTCAACATTTCGTCGCGAGCAACCGCATCAATTCTGTTACCGGCCCAAGTGTTGAAATTCAGGCCGCCGGGCTTTGTGATGTTGCCCGCCGCCAGATCGCCCCAAACCGCTGCAGCAGCATCGTTGTAAGCGTTTTGATACGCCGACAGCACGCGCTGAGTATTCGGCCCAAGACTTGCGAACTCGTCCAGTACGCGAACGGCAAACAGGCCTTTCGCCTTGCCCGCCAGGCCGATGCCGGCGGCGCCGCCTTGGAACACCTTATAGACGTCTTCCAACTGCTCGTGCCAAGCCTTGCTGGTCCAGGCGTCAAAGGCCCGGCTGAGGTTTCCCGCGGGGTCTTGCAGGAAGCTTCTCACATTGGCAGCGAAAGCTTGGCGAGCTTCCGGGCTAACGATCAGCCGTCCAAGCGCCGCCGCCCCGCTGATCGCGTCCGCCGACGCCGTGGCTACCACGCGCGCACCAGTTAGGAAGCGTCCCCAGCCGTCTTTTCCGCTGCTGGCAGCATCCAGGATCGCAGAATCAAATTGCTCGCCGACGTACTTGCTCCATCCTGCAACGCTCTCCAATCCGCGATCAATACGACTTTGCAGATCCAAGCCCGGTCCCGAGTAGCGCAAAGGATCGAATTGGCTTGCACCGCCAGTAGCCGTGAAGAACGCGTATGGATCGTCAGCACCTGGTCGGTACAAAACATCACGTTCCAAAGGCTGATCGGCACCTGTAGCGGCGGCTGCAGCCTCGACGCCGCGATCGACGCTCGACATCCACTGCACCGCCGTCTTACCACTGATTTGGAAGCCCGTTTCTCCGCCTGCGCCATACCGAAGCCCGGGGCCCGTGTACAGCCCAGAAGCCTCGTCAGAAGCGCCATACACAGCGTCGCTTAGCTGCACGGCCTCTGCCGCGCGGCGCTGATCGCCTGTAGCTGCATCAGCCAAGCTTTGGCCCAACGCATTGCCAAACGCGTCCGAAGCGACCTGCGAAATTGAGATCCTTCCCCCACGCGTCACCGCAACGGCCGTCCCCACCGCCAACCCCGTAACGGTACGTGCAGCGATCTGGCCTGCCGCTGTGTCCCCAAATGCATTACTGATTCTGGGACCCAAGGCCTCGGACAACTTGGCTCCAACAGCGCTTGCCGCCACGGCCCGCCAGTCAAACCGCTTCTGAAGTCCGGTCGCAACCGCAATCCCCTGCGTCGTAGCGCTTCCGATGGCTGCCTGCACCATGGTGGGCAGCGTTGCGACAGCGGGAACGAGGTTGCTAAGACCACCTGTGACAGCGCCACTGACCGCGGCCAGTGCGACTGCAGTCCAACTGAACTCTTCGACCTGCCCTGTCCCAAGCCCGAAGAGCTGGCTTGCAATGGACCCTGCGACAGGCCCCGCGTACGCGGTCACGACAGCCGCCACCACCACCATCAACACCTTCCCCACCGCCCCGCAATCCGGCCCCGGCATCGGCAGGTGCGGCGTCATGTCGCCCTGGATGCGGCTCGGGTCGTAGGGTTTGAAGGTGCCGGCGTTGTTGTGGATCGTCCCGACGCCGCTGGGGATGTTGAGGGTCTGGCCGACCTTGAGGTCGTCGTTCGCCTCCAGGCCGTTCGCTTCGGCGATGCGGTACCAGAGCGCGCTATCGCCATAGGCAGAACGCGCGATGCTCTGCAGCGTGTCGCCCGGGCGGGCCTGGTAAGCCCCAGGGCTGGCGTTGGGATAGTTCGCACTGACGGGCGCGTAGACGAAGTCCAGGTCCAGGTCGACCGGTGCGCCGGAGCTGTCGCCGTCGCGCACGGCAGCGTAGGTACCGAGCACCTCGCCGTTGACCACCATCTGCCGCTGGACCTGCCCGTCCTGACGGACATGCAGGGCGACGCCATTGGCGTCGTTGACGAAGGTCCGGTTGTTGCCGGATTTCCGCGCATCCGTCACGCCCACCAGGAAGCCATTCGCGTCGTAGTGCTGCGTCAGCGATCCGGACCGCGTGGCGGAACTGCTGCCTTCCGTGATGCCCGCCTGGTAGCCGTCGAAGCGGCGCAGGCTGGTGGAGAAGGACTGGATGGTGCCGGAGACGTGGTTGTAGACCGAGTAGCCCCGCACGTTGCCGGCCGCGTCGTAGCCATTGTTCTGCGTCCACATCGGGAAGCGCTCGTTGGCGTCCCAGCTGACTTCCATCAGGTTGCCGCCATTGCTCTTGAAGGACCGCTGGTGCAGCAACCTGCCGTTGGCGTCATAGCGGTTGACGCGCATCTCCTTGCCGTTGACCTCGTCGGCAGGCACGCCTGCGTTGATCATGTCCGCGTAGCGCATGGGCAGGTTGCCCTCGGTCCCGGACTTGATCACGCGGTCGGCCCCGTCGTACTGGCGCACGTCGATCTGCACGCCGTCGCGCACGACGCTCTGGAGGCGGCCCAGCGCGTCGTACCGGTACTCCTCCACACTCATGGTTTCGGTGGCGCTCTTCTGGAACTGCGCCGTGCCGGGCGAGCCGGCGTAGACCGCGACACCGTAGCTGTTGTACGACTGGATCGAGAGCTGCCCGCTGGTGACCGTGGTGCCCAGCGACGTGTCGCTCTTGCGGTTCCCGTTGCGGTCGTAGGTGATCGCGTGGGTTTGCGCATCGAACGCCCCGCCGGGAGAGACCGCGTTCACCAGCACCTGGCGGTTCATTTCGTCATAGCGGAAGTAGCGCTCTTCAGTGTGGGTCGCTGCGCCGCTCGCACCCATGTAGCCCACGCGCGTGGTGATCTGGGTGCGGTTGCCCGCCGCGTCGTAGCTCAGGTGGACATGGGCGCGGCCATCGGCAACGTCCCGCAGCTGACCGCGCTTGTCGTACGCGAGGAAGCTGTCCTGGTACACCACCCCCGCCTGCACCACCCGCTCGTGGACACGCCGTCCACCCAGGTCGTAGGCATAGGTCGTGACCTGGTCCAGTGCTCGGTCGGAGATCCGGGTCAGCTGGCCTGCGGCGTCGTATTCGTAGAAGATGTTCTGGCCGCGTGTGCTGCGCTGCCCCGTCAGCTGGCGCGCTTGGTCGTAGGTGTAGGAGAAGGCAGCGCCACCGAGATCTGTGTGGCCGATTAGCAGCCCGAAGTAGTCGTAGCTCCAGAGCGCGGCGAAGCCGTTCGCATCCACCTCCGCGATCTTGCGTCCCTGGGCGTCATAGGCGGCCCGGACGGCTTGGCCCAGCGGCTGCCGCGTCTCGACCAGGTTGCCGCGCAGGTCGTAGGCATAGCGCACGGTTTCGCCATTGCCGTTGGTCTGCGTCAGCTTCCGGCCAAGCTCGTCATAGGTCCAGCTGTCCACGATCATCCGCTTCTGCGACGGGGTCACCAGGACATTTCCGTGGCGGATGTCGGTTCCCGCCCCCGAGGCCGTCACGCTGAAGACGTAGGCTTCTCCCTTGCTCACGCTCAGGAGGTTCCCCACCTTGTCGTAGACGGAGAAGCGCGACTTGCCCTCGGCATCCGTCGTGCCGACGCGCTGGGAAAAGGCATCGTAGGAATGCGTGACCACGCCGGTGTCCGCGTGGATCTCCCGCACCAGGTTGCCCCCGGCGTCGAACTCGCGGCCTTCGACATTGCCGCGCGCGTCCATCACGGCCACCTGGCGCCCCAACTGGTCGTAGAACACACGGGTCACGGCACCTCGCGGCACGCTGTCATCCGGCGTCACCTGCTGCCCCGATTCGTCGTAGAACACAGGGGGCACGGCACCTGCCGGATCGCTGTCATCCGGCGTCACCTGCTGCACCAACTGGTCGTTGGCGTTGTAGCGGTAGGTCGTCTTCCAGGCCGCGTTACGCGGGTCGCTGACCTGCAGCACATTGCCCCAGCGGTCGTTGACCTGCTGCACCTTGGCACGCACGAAGCGGTCGCCGCTGTTCAAGCCGACGGCCTGCGCCAGCGTGACGCCGGCGGTCGTGCTGATGGCGACGGACCCAGGCGCCGTCGTCACCGATACGGTGTACTGGGCCGCCCGCTTGGGCACCTGGTAGCCGGGGGTGTAGGGCGGTGTCGTCACCACCAAGGTCGGCACCGGCGTCGTTCCCTCCACCCAGCGCTGCCGGGTTTCGTTGACCCATACCTTCTCATGCAGGACGTTGCCGTTCTCGTCGGTTGCGTAGACCGGCCTCTGTCCCACTTGCACCTCGTAGGTGTAGGTTTCCTGCCGGTAGCGCGTCTCGCGATGGCGGGGGTACTCGTAGATCGGGTTGCCGTTCTCGTCACGCCCGACCATCCGCGGCGGGTCGTTGACCCAGACCTCGTAGGCCACTGTGCGTGTGCCGACGCGGGTCTCGTTCACCGGCTCGTAGTAGGCGATGATCGGCCGGTAGGTCGCCACCCGTTCCACATACGCCTCGTAGTGCCCGGGGCTCTGCCCATGGACGGTGAGCGTCGCCGTGGCCCACGCCGAAGCAGGGGAGCCGGCGACAATCTGGAGCTCGTAGATGCCCGGCGCCAGCCCCTGGATCGAGCTCTTCTGCACGCCATAGGGCTTCAACGCGTCGGAGTACTGCCCACTGTTGTCGATCGCGAGATGGGCCCATTCACCCCCGCTCACCCGGTAGCGCACCATTTCTGCAAGGGCCGCATTCCAGACCAGTGCATGCACCTCGGTGCCGCCCGTGGTGATCGGAAGGCGATTCTCGTCGTCGCCGACGGGCGTGCCGCCCGTGACCGACGTTCCCAACCGCAGGCCGGTAATGTGCGGCAGGTTCACCGGAGGCACCCAGTAGGCGGGCACCGGCGGAACACTCGTGAAAGTGCCCGTGGCATGCGAGCTGAACGCGCCTTCGGACGCACGCTTCCACAGCAGCTCGAACTGGTAGGTGCCTGCTTCGAGCGCGCTGGTGTCCACCCCCGACAAGGTGGTGTTGCGCGGCGAAACCGTCAGGTTGCTCCACTCACCTGTGCTGCCGCTGGGGCGGTAGCGCAGCACCTGCTGCACGTCCGCAGGGGGCTTCTGCCAGGAGAGCACGCCAGCGCCCGCCTGGCCAAAGGTCAAAGGGGTGGCGATCGAGCCGAGCGCCGGCGCGCTCAGGTGGAGGCTGCCCCAGGCCGTCACGCGCGGGCTGTCGCCGGGCGTGGTGACCTCCAGCATGTAGTCGAATGTGCCGGCTGCCCATCCCCTCGCGTCATAGCGATGCACAAGGCCGAGACGGTCCATCGGGAGTTGTATCCATCCCGCGTCGCCCACGCTTCCCGACGGACGCAGCATGAACCGCAGGGTGGCATCCGGATTGGGGGGCGACGCCACGGTGATGGCGTTGGAACCGTAGCCCGGCGCCTGGTCGATCACCAGGCTCCAGTTCCCCACCAGGTCCTTCTTGAAGACCAGCACCCGCGTGATCTCGCCGATGGCGTGTTGCGGCACCTCGAACGCGATGCCCGCCGGCCCGTCGGCGAAGGTGCCCGCGACGTAGCGGCCGGGTTGACCGCCTGTCACTCCGACAGTGCCGTCCGAGTCCGGCAGCATGGGATTGCGCATCTCTTCGTTGACCGTCACCACGAACTCGGTGAGGTACTCGATCTCGACCCGGATGTCGCCGCTGCCCAGGCCGGCCAGGCTGCTCCAGCCCAAGTCGACACGGCTGCCGGTCACCACACCCTCGTTCCTGCGCACCTCGATCGCGGTCGTGACCAGCGGGCGCAGCACCGACACCCCACCCTGCTGCTCCTGCCGCTCGGCCTCGACGCGGCTGACCACGCGGCCCAGGGCGTCGTAGCCGATGTCGATGCGCCGCGTGGAGAGGTCAGCGGCGGCGATCTGCACGTTGGTGAAGACCTTCAGGTCGATGTCGGTCCGCCCGGACCCCGAGCTGCGGATGTCGGAGGTCAGGTTGCCGAGCGCGTCGTACAGCTGGATCTTGTCGACCCCATCGCCGCCGTTGGTGCGCCAGACGCGGCCCGCCGTGTCGTAGTCGAAGTACTCCTGCCAGGCCCCGCCCGTTCCCCTGCGCACCACTTCGCCGAAAGCGTTGTGCTCCGTCTGGGTGCGCACCAGGCCGGCCTGCGCCTGGGTGAGGGTGACGATGCGGGAACCGGTCGCCTGGTCCGGCGTGCCCTGCCACTTGGTCTGCCAGGCGCCGTTGACCCACTGCTTCACACGCACCGCCAGCAAGGCATTGGTGGCCTGCTGCCACACCATCTCGACACCGCCGGCGGCGACCGCGGCGCCGAACTCCTGGGCCGTGGTACGCACTTGCGGCGGGGTGGTACTCACGATCGCCAGCGTCAGCGGGTCGTACGTGTCCACGGCTGAAGCCATGTAGTCCAGTTCGACACGCACCGTGCCGCCGGCCGCATCGATCAGGCCCGACCACTCCATGCCGTAGCGGTTGGCCACGCCGGCGCCAGCTTCGCCCTGGAGATAAGTTCCCGTCAACCCGGCTTCGAAGGCACCGTTGGATGCGGGCGTCGTCGCCTCGACGCGTTGCCCCAGCTTGTCGTAGGTGGACAACTCGAAGAGGGTGCGCGTGATCCCGTCGTGCCCAGTCACAGCCTGCCAGCTCTTGGCCACCTGGCCCTGCTTGTCGTAGGAGAAATGCCGGCTCGCAAGCCCGGCGTCGGTCGTCTGCACAATCCGGCCCAGCACGTCGTAGGCGGTGGCAGACACGCGGTCGGCGGCATCCGCGCCCGCCGACACCGCCAGCGTGCCGGCGAGGCTGGCTGCCGCCGCCCCACGTGCATGGTCCATCTTCACGACCACGTTGCCATGGCCGTCGCGCATGAAGGTGGTCAGCGGGGTGAGCGGCGTTCCCGCCGGGCCGTTGCGCGTGGGCGCGGCGACGGCCGCGATGCGCCCGATGGCGTCGTAGTAGGTGTACGTGACACCGCCTGTGGCGTCGGTCACGCGCGTCTGGTTGCCCACGGCGTCGTACCCGAACGTGGTCACCAGGTCGCCCACGGTCGATTGGCCGTTGGCAGCGGTGCTGAACTCCACGGCCTTCCGGATCTCGGTCTCCTTGCGGTTGAGGCGGTCGTAGCCATAGACGGTGACGCGGTCCTCGGCCGAGGCCACCGGCAAAGCCATTCCCGGCACCCAACCGGGCGCCGCGGCGTTCGCCCATTCCACCTGCCTGACCAGGTTGCCCGCGGCGTCGAACTCACGCTGCGTCACGTAGTGCAAGCTGTCACGGGTGGAGATCTCGCGGCCGGCCTGGTCGTAGAAATGGGCGGTGCTGGTCCAGTGTTCGGATGCGTTGCGCCGTTGCCGGACTTCGACGAGTTGGCCGAACGCGTCGTAGGTATTCAGGGTGCGCCGCTCGACCATGCCCGAGGTAATGGGCGCGGTTGGATCGAAGACGAATATCTTGGTCGGCTCGAGGGTCTCGACCACGCGGCCCAGGGCGTCGTGGATCGACTGCACCTTGCGGTCGGCCGCATGGTCGAAGGTGCCCGCGGAAAGCACGCTGTCGACCTGCGCACGGGTGACCGCCTCCGTCGCCGCGTTCACCGTCCGGACCGCGAGCGTGGTGCTGCCGCCAAAGCGCGTGAGGCTGGTCACTTCGCCGAACGCGTTGCGCACGTAGCCGGTCACGAAGCCCATGGCATCGACTTCGTAGACCACCCGGCCGGCCAGGTCGTAGACCTTCTGGCTGAGCGCGTCGGCCGTGTCGCGGTTGGCGACTGCATTGCCGAGCGCGTCGTAGAAGGTCAGCACCGTGAGCGTCTCGGTGCTTTCGGAACGGGCATGCAGGCCGGAGGCGGCCAGCAACGTGTCGGTGGCGGCACGGTAGACACCCCCCGGCGCGTGGGTCACCTTGACCTGGCGACCCGCCGCATCGTAGGCATAGGTGGTCGTGCGCTCTTCCCCCGCGCGCCCGGCGGCTTCCGTGCGGCTCACCAGGTTGCCCAGGGCGTCGTAGGCCATGCGCGTCACCACCGCGGCATCGACCGTGGCGCCAGCGACCAGGGCACCACTGCCATTTCGCCCCGTCGCCGTCAACGCGACCACGGGCGTGGTCTCGCTCAGCATGCGGCCGGCGGCATCGTAGGTGTAGGTCCAGGTGAAGCCCTTCATGTTGGTGAAGGACAAACGGTTGCCGATTCCGTCGTACGAGAACGTCTCCACGCTGCCCAAGGCGTCGCTGTGGGTGACCTGCCGGCCCGCGGCGTTCCAGGTGAAGACGTCGACCTGGTCGCGCGTCGCGCTCGGCGCCAGCCGGGCGGCGATCTCGGACGCGCTGAGCGCTTGCGCGTCCTGCACGCGCTCCATGTACCGCGTGGTGCGCTGCACCTGGCCGGTGCCGTCGTACAGGTGCCCCGTTACCGCGCCCGTCGCGTCCACCTCGTAGGCCAGGCGCCCCGCCGCGTCGTAGGCCAGCCGGGTCGTGCGATCCGACGCGTCCTGGCGCAACAACGCCCGCATGTCGGCCAGGGTGCTGGCAGGCGTCAGTGCCGCCAGCGCCACGGCCCTGGCGTAGGCGGTGCGCGCCACCACGCGGCCGGCGGCGTCCCGGCGCATCTCCACGGCCGCGCCCATGGCGTCGACCGTCAGCACGAGCCGGCCGGCGGCGTCGTAGCCATGACGGGTGGTTCGGCCGGGCGCATTGGGACCGAGCGCTGCCCGGATGGCGTCGGCGGACCCGGCCGTACCCAGCGCGGGAAGGGCGCCGATCGGCGTGGCGTACTGGACGCGCCGCACGACGTTGCCATTGCCGTCGTAGACGTTCTCGGTGACGGCACGCAGCGCATCGACTTCCAGGACCAGCCGGTTGGCGCCGTCGTAGGCCATGGCCGTGACACGGTCTGCCGCCTTGGCCACCGCGCTGGCCGGGCTGGCGCCGGCGGCGATCGCCGTGGCGAACTGCACTAGCCGGACCACGTTGCCGTTCCGGTCGTAGACCCGCTGCGTGACCGCCCCGGTTCCGTCGGCGCTCCAGGCCAGGCGGCCCGCCGCGTCGTAGAGATTGCGCACGCTGGCGTCGCTGGAACTCGCCACCACCGCCGCCGCGATAGCGCTTTCCGTGATGGCCGTCGTGACGACGATGGGTTTGGCATACGCGATGCGGCTCAGTACGTTGCCGTTGCCGTCGTAGACCTGCTTCACGACGGCGCCCGCGCCATCCACCTGGTAGATGGCACGCCCGAGCGCGTCGTAGACGGCAAGCTGCCGGGCGTCGCGGGCGTTGTCAGCCACGGGGACGGGCACAGAGCCCGGAACCCAGGACGCGAGGTCGATACGGTTGGCGTAGGTGACCCGCGCGAGCACCCTGCCGTTGCCGTCATAGGTGAGGCGCGTCACGGCGCCCGTTCCGCCAACCAGCGCCACCACCCGGCCATCCCGGTCGTACACACGGTGCTCGACGAGGTCGCGCAGGGGGTCCGTGACCACGCGGGCTTCCACGCTGGCGGCCGTCGGCGCGGCGCCCAGGGTCGCGGGATCGATCTCCCTCGCATACGTCACGGTCCGCACCACGCGTCCGTCTGCGTCGTACAGGTAGCCCGTAACGGCACCCGTCGGACCGACGGCATAGAGCAGGCGGTCCGCGGCGTCGTGGATGTAGCGGGTGGTGCTGGCCAGGCCTTCGGTGCTGCTGGTCACGTTGCCGTTCTTGTCGAACGTCCACGACCGCCGTATGTCCAGCCCGGTGGGATCCACCGTCTCGCGCACGCGGCGTCCCAGCTTGTCGTAGCGGTATTCGGTCAACGTCCCGCCGGCCGAGCGCACGGACAGGGTCCGGCCCTGGGCATCGTAGGAAAAGGTGGTCTGCAGATTGACGCCGGTCGGGTCCACCGTCTGCCGCACCACCTGCCCCTTGGCGTCGAAGTCGATCACCGTGACGAGACCGGCCGCGTCCGTGACGGTGACGCGCTGTCCCTTGGCGTCGTAGCCATAGGAAGTCAGCAGGTTCAGTCCCTGCGGATCGACCCGGCGCGTGAGCTGCCGATGCGCGGCGTCGTAGGTGTACGCCACCTTGGTGCCGTTGGCATCGGTCGTTTCCACCAGGCGGCGCGCCGCGTCGTAGGCATTGCCGGTGGTGCTGAGCGGCGTGCTGGTTCCAGTCAGGTCGCCGTTGCGGTCGTAGGTGTAGGTGGTGAGCTGGCCCGTGCCGTCGCTGAACGAGAACACCTGGCCGTGGCGGGTATAGGTCGTGGTGGTGACGATGCCTTCCGGGCTGGTCACCTCCAGGCTGCGTTCAGCGGCGTCGTAGACGTATCTGGTCTCACGACCGAGTGCATCCGTCTGAACCAGCACGCCGCCGAAGGCATCGTAGGTGGTGGATCGCAGTGCATTGGTCGGGTCGACCGTGCTCACCACCCTCCCCAGGCGGTCCAGCTCCTGGTGGCGCACGTTGCCGTTGGCATCCACGGTGCGCACGACACGGCCGAAGGCGTCGTAGATGGTGGTGGTGATCGCTTCGATGGCGCCGGCATCCGCCACCGTTCCGGTGCGCAGGCCGCGTCGGTCGTAGGTGTAGGTGTGCTCCACGCGCCCCTCGGAGCCCGCCGGTTCGGAGCGGCTGGATTCGTCACCGAAGGCGTTGTAGGCGTAGCTGGTGACATGGCCCAGGGCATCGGTGGCAGTGGCCACCCGGCCGTCACGCGTGTAGGTGTACGAGACCTTGTGATCCAGCGGGTGCGCCGCCGGCGCGGTGAAGCTGACCCGTCCGCCGACGAGCCCGGCCGTCGCCACGCGGTTGGCATGCGCGATGCGCTCCACGACCCGGCCCTGCGCGTCGTAGCGCACCTGCTGCACCTCGCCGAGCGCATTCACGGTGTGGGTGAGCGCACTGTCCTCGTCGTAGAAGAACCAGGTGCGGTGGCCCAGCGCGTCCGTCGTGGAGACGCGCCGGCCGGCCGCGTCGTAGGCATGGACGGTACCGTAGGCCGCCCACACCGCATCGACTTCGGACTGCGTCTGGCCGCCCACCAGCCGTGCCGCGCCCTCGGCCGACAGTTCGCCAACGAGGCGCCCTTGCACATCGAAGCGCGCCAGCAGGGTGCGCACTTCGCTGGTGCCGGCGGCGCGGGTGGTGGAGACCAGATTGCCGGCGGCGTCGTAGACATACTGCGTCACCACCCCTTCCGCGCTGGTCTCCTGCGTGAGGCGGTTCAGCGCGTCGAAGCTGCGCACAGTCACCCGGTCCGCCGCGGATGGCGCCGGCCGGAGCGTGGACAGCGAGGCCGTTGCGCTCACCGGCCGGACCACGCTGGTGGCGTAGCGTGTCGTGTGCGTCGCATTGCCATTGGCGTCCCGCACGTACTCCGCCAGGTAGCCCTCGCCGTCGACTTCGGCCATCACGCGGCCCGAGGCGTCGTAGAGGATGACGAAGTGGATGTCGTCCTCGGAAGGGTCGGGCATCAGCTGGGCCAGGGTGCCGCTGGCGCGCAAGGCGGAACTCGTCTGGGTCGCCATGGCGACGCGTTCGGACAACTGCCCCGACGCCGTGTAGTGGAAGACCGTCAGGTAGCCCTCGGCGTCCAGCACGCCCCTGTGCAGTCCGTCGGCGTCGTAGAAGTGCCGCGTCCGCCGGTCGTGCGCGCTTGGCGCGACCGACGGGACCTGGTTCGCCGAGCCCGGCGCCTGCCCCGCGCTGGGTGGCCGCACGTCCACCCTGTTCGCGTAGCGGATCACCTCGACCACGCGCGACGCGCCGTCGTACCTGGTCTCGGTGACGCTTTCCCAGGTCGCCTGGTCGATCGAGACTGCCTCCTTCACCAGGCGGCCCGCGCTGTCGTACCAGCGCCAGGTCCGGGCGTCTTCTTCTGCAAGCGCGGGCCGGATGGCGGACAGCGTGACGCCCAGGTTCGGCCCGCCTCCCGACGCGATCAGCCCGGTGACCGCGACCCGGCGCTGGTAGGTGACGATGTACACCAGCAGGTCGCGTGCGTCGTAGGTGTATTCGGTGAGGGTGCCGTTGCCGTCGATGTCGGCGACCTTGCGGCCGGCAGCGTCGTACAGCATCCAGCTGCGCACGCCCGTCGGGTCCTCGGTCATGCGCAGGCGGTTGCTCGCGTCGTAGGAATACCGGGTCGTGCCCAGCGCGGCTTCCCCCGGACCGCTCTGCATGACGGAAACGAGGCGGTTGCCGGCGTCGTAGGTGCTGGTGGTGACCAGCCCACTGGCAAGCGTGACCAGGGTCCGGCGGCCGGCATCGTCGTACTGCGTGACCGAAAGCTCTCCGAGTGCGTTGCGCTCGGTCAGGCGGCGCCCGAGCCCGTCATAGGTGAAGACCGTGGTTCCGTTGCGCGCAGAGATCACCTGCAGCAGATTGCCGCGCTGGTCGTAGACGAACTGTTCGCGCGCCTGCGAGCCGTCGGCGATGCCGTCGCCGTTGGCGGCCACCCGGGCGTAGGACGTGCGAAAGCGCAGCTGCCCCCTGGCGTCGTATTCGAAGTCGGCCCGCTGCACCTGCCCGGCCGGCTGGGACCCGGCCCAGGCCGCCACGCTGGCCTCGGTCAGGGCGCTCGTCGCAGCCAGGCCGGCGACCGGATAGGTGCCCGCCAGGTACGCCAGGGTGGCGGTGCGCTCGCCGAAACCGTTGTAGCGGTGTTCGGTCACGCGCCCTTCCGCGCTCACGACGAAACGCAGCAGGCCGCGGCCTCCGGCGTCATAAACATGCCGCGTCGTCATGGCGCCGGCCGGCGCGCTGGTGCTGCTCGCGGCCGGCGTAACGTAGAGCGACTCGGTCAGCAGGCGGTCGTCGCCGTCGAACGTCCGTGTGACGGTGTTGCCCAGGGCGTCGCGCTGCTGCACCTGGTTGCCGCGCGCGTCGTAGCTGAAGGTGGTCTTGTCCGAGCCCACGGTGACCGAGGCGACGTCGCCGTTGGCGTTGTAGGTGAACGCGCGGGTGGGCGTGCCTGAGGTCACCGTGGGTCCCGTCACCTTGACCAGGCGCCCGGCGGCATCGACGTCGAAGCGGGTGATGAAGTTCTGCGGATCCTTCACCGTGGTGTAGCCAGCCCCCCCAGGATCGGGATAGTTGTAGGTGAAGGAGGTGGTGAGGTTCAGCCCATCCTTGATGCTTGCAATGCGGTAGCCGGAGCCGACCTGCACGTAGGTGAACTCCAGGCGGCTGCCATCGGACTGCGTGAGGGTCGCCACGCGCGTGCTGCTGCCGTCGTAGGTGTAGGTCGTGCGGTACACCTGCCCGTCGGCCACGCTGTTGTCGTCCGGGGTGAGGTCCACGGTCACCATGACCAGGCGGTTGCTGGCGTCGTAGGAATAGCGCGAGCGCGTGGAAGTCACGCCGTCGGCGGTGACCGTGCGGATCTGCGCCAGGTTGTTGCCGACGTAGTCGTAGAAGGTGGTCTCGCCGCTCGCCGTGCGCACCGACGCCAGGTGCCCGTCGGCAGCGTAGGTGAACTGCAGCGCATTGCCGGCGGTGTCGCGCTGGGCCAGCAGCCGGAAGGCACCACCGGCCTCGTAGCGCTGCGTTGCGCCAGTGGCGCCGTCGCGCCATTGCAGCTGGTTGTCGGCGGCGACGAAGGTGATGGTGTCGTAGGCGCCGTCGCCTTCGGTGCTCAGATACGCATTGCGCCCGGCATCGAAGGCATAGACGGCGACGGCGCCGTCGCGCGACGTGCGGGCGATGGTGCTGCCCGCGGTGTTCAATGCGCCGGTCAGCACCAGGGGCCGGCCGAACGCGCTGGTCCAGTTGTCGGCGTTGTCGTCGTTGAGCAGCCCCTGGCTGTTGTAGGTGCGCAGGGCCAGGGCGTCGGTGCCGCGCGCGGCGAGGAGTTCGTCCTCTGCCTGGATCACCAGGTTGCCGCTGAAGGCATTCACGTACACCCGGTCCGTCCCACGGCCGGATGCCGCCGCCCCCCAGGCACCGTTCTGACCAAGGACGGCCAGCGAACCGAGTTCGAGTCCGAGTGCACCACCGCTGACGATTGCTACCATCGTTCGACTCCGTTGCGCTTGCCTCCAATACATCCGGCGATCCGGCTTGGCGTTTAGGCCTAAACAGGCGACGGAATCCGCGGATGTATTGCTTGCAACGGGGAAGCGAAGATGACCACCAACCCGGAAATGGACCGCCTGATCGCGCAAGGCCTCGAGGCCAGCCGGGCCGGGCAGGCGCAGGCCGCGCTGGCGCTGTTCGCCCAGGCCAGCGAAGCCACGCCGGGCTCGGGCCTGCCGCACTTCCTGATCGGCGCCGAGCACGCGGCGGCAGGCAACATCAACCTGGCCGAAGCGGCATTCGCGCGCGCCGTGCTGCTCTCGCCCGATTTCGCGCTGGCGCGCTACCAGCTCGGCCTGCTGCAGTTCACCTCGCAGCGCGCCGCGGTGGCGCTGCTCACGTGGCAGCCGCTGTTCGGCCTGCCGCCGGGCGACGCCATGGGCTGCTTCGTGCGCGGGTTCGAGGCCCTGGCCCGCGACGACTTCGCCGCCGCCCTCGGCCATTTCCGCCTGGGCCTGGCCTGCGACGACCTCAACCCGGCCATGGCCAGCGACATCCAGCGCGTGGTCGAAGCCGTGGAGCGCCTGCCGCAGGCGCCCGCCGAAGGCGATACCGTCACCGACACCGACGCCTCCCACATCCTGCTGTCCGGCTACGCCCGCGGTCCGCACTGAGGCGCCCGGCCATGACCCGCATCGACGCCAACGCCTCCCAGCAGATCGCCGCCGCCCTGCGGCGCGAGCTCACATCCCTGGGCACCCGCCAGGGCAGCGC
>JAEZKX010000364.1 GCA_023436025.1 Pseudomonadota bacterium
CATCGACCCGGCCACGGGTGCGCGCACGGGGCCGGCCGTGCACACCCAGGTGGTGGGCGCGGATGGCCGCTGGGGGCCGTTCACCGCGAGGCGCGACGCGCGCTACGAGTTCGTGGTGGTGGCGCCCGGCTACGCGACCACGCACGTCTACCGCAGCCCCTTCCCGCGCAGCAGCGCCTTCGTCCACCTGCGGCCGGAGCGGGTGCCGGAAGCCGACCGCGCCGCGCCCGCGCTGGCCATCCTCACGCGGCCCCGCGGCTACCTCGACCCGGCGCGCGACCGCATGGCCTTCGACGGCCAGAGCCCGCCGCCGGGAGCGCTGCCCGGCGCCGGCGTGTCGAGCTCGCGCATCAAGCCGGCCGGCGCGCCGCGGACCCTGGTGGCCGAGTTCAATGGCGAGAAGGTCGTGGGACGCAGCTGGCCGCTCGGCGAAAACCGGGTGTCGGTGCTCGAGCTCACGTACTGAAGCCTGGCCGGGAGGATCGGGAGGGGGTGCGCGTGCGTCGGGCGCACCATCGAGCAGCGCACGAAGGTGCGCTCGCTGCGCGAGCACACCCTACGAGATACAGGCGCGTGACCTGCCGTGGGGTGTGCTCGCGCAGCGAGCGCGCCACGGAGCCGCAAAACGGTGCGCCCTCCGCGCGAGCGCACCCTTCGAGGTACAGGCGCGTGAACTGCCGTAGGGTGTGCTCGCGCAGCGAGCGCACCATGGTGCCGCAAACCGGTGTGCCCTCCGCGCGAGCACACCCTTGCGGTGGCTTCGCTAGCCGTGCAGCCGCGAGGTCTTGGGCAGGTGGGCCATCAGGAACTCCATCTGGTCCGCCAGGATGCGCCGGTTGCGCAGGATGAAGTCTTCCCACAGGCTGGGCACGTAGGGCGCGTACAGCAGGGTCATGCCGGCCTGCTCGGGCGTGCGGTTGCCCTTGCGGTGGTTGCAGGCGCGGCAGGCGGTCACCACGTTCATCCAGTGGTCCTTGCCGTTCTGGGCGAAGGGGATGATGTGCTCGCGGGTGAGCTCTTCCTCGTCGTGGACCTGGCCGCAGTAGGCACAGAGGTTGCGGTCACGCGCGAACAGCTTGCCGTTGGTGAGGCCGGGCTTGAGCTCGAACGGGTTGATGTTGGGCACGCCCTTGGTGCCGATGATGCTGTTGACCCGGATGATGGACTGCGCGCCGCTGCGGGCGTTGGTGCCCCCGCGGAAGACGGCGACGTCCGCCCCGGCCTCCCAGCGCACCTGGTCGGCGGCGTAATGCAGGACGGCCTGCTCCAGCGAGATCCAGGACTGGGGCAACCCCTGCGCCGAAAGCTTGAGAACCTTCAAACAGCGCTCCACCCGTCGTACACGATGCCCCCGAGAGGCCGACGGCGCCTCCCGGCAGCGCGGTAAAGCACAATATACCCTGTTTTCCCGCCCGGCCCCTGGCCGGCCATGGGTCCGTCGGCCTTGCGCGACGGCGGCCGGTTGCTATCAAAACCATACCAATCCGAGATGCAGATCCTGCGAGGCCTCCACCACCCGGACATCGCGCGGGCCTGCGCCGTCACCATCGGCAACTTCGACGGCGTGCACCGGGGCCACCAGGCCATGCTGGCGCTGCTGAACAACGAGGCGCGGCACCGCGGCGTGGCCAGCTGCGTGCTGACCTTCGAGCCCCATCCCCGCGACTATTTCGCCGCCCTGCACCGCCGGCCGGAACTGGCGCCGGCCCGGGTGGCGACCCTGCGCGACAAGCTCACCGAACTGGCCGCCTGCGGCGTCGACCAGTGCGTCATCCTCAAGTTCGACGCGCGCCTGTCCGGCCAGGCGCCCGAGGCCTTCATCGACGACGTGCTGGCGCGCGGCCTGGGCGCGAAGTACGTGCTGGTGGGCGACGATTTCCGCTTCGGCGCCAAGCGCGCCGGCGACTACGCCATGCTCGATTCGGCCGGCGCCCGCCTCGGCTTCGACGTCGCCCGCATGAACAGCTACCAGGTGCACGGCCTGCGCGTGTCGAGCTCGGCGGTGCGCGAGGCGCTGGCGCGCGGCGACATGGCCGGCGCGGCGGCGCTGCTGGGGCGGCCCTACGGCATCAGCGGCCACGTGGTGCACGGGCGCAAGCTGGGGCGCGACCTGGGATTCCGCACCCTCAACCTGCGCTTCGCCCACTGGAAGCCGGCCGCCAGCGGCATCTTCGCGGTGCTGGTGCACGGCCTGGGCGACGCGCCCCTGGAAGGCGTGGCCAACCTGGGCGTGCGGCCCTCGCTCGATCCGCGCGACGTCAACGGCGGGCGGGTGCTGCTGGAGACCCATTGCCTGCAATGGCCCGCCAGCCTCGGGGAAGAAGGGGCCTACGGTAAAATCATCCGCGTGGAACTGCTGCACAAACTGCACGACGAGTTGCGCTACGACGGTCTCGATGCCCTGAAGGCGGGCATCGCGCGCGACTGCGATGCCGCCCGCGCGTTCTTCGCTTCCACGCACGCCGAGACCCGCCGGCAGACCACGCGCGATCGAATTTAGCGGTCCTTGCCAGCGCGGCCCGCGCCGCACGCCATGCCACGGCCCGCCGTGGATGCCGGATCCAGCCCGGCATGACAAGAACCGTGAAGGCTTTCCCATGACCGACAAGACCGACTACCGCGCCACCCTCAACCTGCCCGACACCCCCTTCCCCATGCGCGGCGACCTGCCGAAGCGCGAACCGGGCTGGGTCAAGGAGTGGGAGAACCAGGGCATCTACAAGCGCCTGCGCGAGGCGCGCCAGGGCCGGCAGAAGTTCATCCTGCACGACGGCCCGCCCTATGCCAACGGCCAGATCCACATGGGGCACGCGGTCAACAAGGTCCTGAAGGACATGATCGTGAAGTCGCGCCAGCTCAAGGGGCTGGACGCCGCCTACGTGCCGGGCTGGGACTGCCACGGCCTGCCGATCGAGAACGCCATCGAGAAGAAGTACGGCCGCAACCTGCCGCGCGACGAGATGCAGGCCAAGAGCCGCGCGTTCGCCACCGAGCAGATCGCCATCCAGATGGCCGACTTCAAGCGGCTGGGCATCCTGGGCGACTGGGAGCACCCCTACCGCACCATGGACTTCGTCAACGAGGCCGACGAGATCCGCGCGTTCAAGCGCGTGGTCGAGCGTGGCTTCGTCTACCGCGGGCTCAAGCCGGTCTACTGGTGCTTCGACTGCGGCTCGGCGCTGGCCGAGCTGGAGATCGAGTACGCCGACAAGAAGTCGCAAACCCTGGACGTGGCCTTCAAGGCCAACGAGCCGGCCAAGGTGCTGGCGGCCTTCGGCCAGCCGGCCGGCGGCAGCGATGTCTTCATGGTCATCTGGACCACCACCGCCTGGACCATCCCGGCCAACCAGGCGCTCAACCTGAATCCGGACATCGTCTACGCGCTGGTCGAGACGCCGCGCGGGCGCATCATCGTCGCCGAGCAACTGGTCGAGAAGTGCCTGGCGCGCTACAAGCTCACCGGCACGGTGGTCGCCACCACCGAGGGGCGCAACCTGGCCGACCTGCAGTTCCAGCACCCGCTGTACGACATCGACGAGGGCTACCGCCGGCTGTCGCCGGTCTACCTGGCCGAGTACGCGACCGCCGAGGACGGCACCGGCATCGTCCACTCCTCGCCCGCCTACGGCGTGGAGGACTTCAACAGCTGCGTGGCGCACGGCCTGCGGCACGACGAGATCCTCAACCCGGTGCAGGGCAACGGCGCCTACGCGGGCGATTTCCCGCTGTTCGGTGGCCAGAACATCTGGAAGGCCGTGCCGCAGATCCTCGAGACGCTGGACCAGGCCGGCCGCCTGTTCGCCACCGAGACCATCACGCACAGCTATCCGCATTGCTGGCGCCACAAGTCGCCGGTGATCTACCGCGCCGCCGCCCAGTGGTTCATCCGCATGGACGAGGGCGAGGGCGTGTTCACCAAGGACAAGGCGCCCGACACCCTGCGCAACATGGCGCTGGCGGCCATCGAGGAAACCAGTTTCTACCCGGAGAACGGCAAGGCGCGCCTGCGCGACATGATCGCCGGCCGCCCCGACTGGTGCATCAGCCGCCAGCGCAACTGGGGCGTGCCCCTGCCCTTCTTCATGCACCGCGACTCCGGCGAGCTGCACCCCAAGACCATGGAGATCCTGGACGTCGCCGCCGACATGGTGGAGGCGGGCGGCATCGAGGCCTGGAGCAAGGCCACGCCGGAGGAGATCCTGGCCAAGGTGGGCGCGGCGGCCGACGCCGCCCAGTACTACCGCAGCACCGACATCCTGGAGGTGTGGTTCGACTCCGGCACCACGCACACCACCGTGCTGCGCGGCTCGCACGCCGGATCGGCACACGAGCACGGCCCGGAGGCCGACCTGTACCTGGAAGGCCACGACCAGCACCGCGGCTGGTTCCATTCGTCGCTGCTGACCGCCTGCGCCATGTACGGCCGGGCGCCCTACCGCGGCCTGCTCACCCACGGCTTCACGGTCGACAGCCAGGGCCGCAAGATGAGCAAGTCGCTGGGCAACGGCATCGAGCCGCAGCAGGTGAGCTCCAAGCTGGGCGCCGAGATCATCCGCCTGTGGGTGGCCGCCTCCGACTACTCGGGCGACATCGCCGGCGACGACAAGATCCTGGCGCGGGTGGTCGACGCCTACCGCCGCATCCGCAACACGCTGCGCTTCCTGCTGGCCAACGTCAGCGACTTCGATCCGGCGCGCGACGCCGTGCCACTGGCCGAGATGCTGGAGATCGACCGCTTCGCGCTGTCGCGCGCCGCGCAATTCCAGCTCGAGACCCTGGCGCACTACGAGGTCTACGAGTTCCACCCGGTGGTGGCCAAGCTGCAGGTGTACTGCTCGGAGGACCTGGGCGCGTTCTACCTCGACGTGCTGAAGGACCGCCTGTACACCACGGCGCCCAAGTCGCTGGCGCGCCGCAGCGCCCAGACGGCGCTGTGGAACATCACGCACGCCATGCTGCGCTGGATGGCGCCCTTCCTCAGCTTCACCGCCGAGGAAGCCTGGAAGGTGTTCGGCCATTCGCCGTCGATCTTCCTGGAGGAGTACGCCGAGATCGGCAGCCCCGACGCCGAGCTGCTGGCGAAGTGGGGCCGCATCCGCGCCATCCGCGACCTCGCCAACAAGGAAATCGAAGCCCTGCGCAGCGAGGGCCGTGTCGGCTCGTCGCTGCAGGCCAACCTGGTGCTGACCGCGCCGCCGGAGGACCACGCCTTGCTCGCCAGCCTCGGAGACGACCTCAAGTTCGTGTTCATCGCCTCGGCGGTGGAGCTGCGCGCCGGCGACACGCTGGCCGTGCAGGCAGTGCCCAGTGCCGACACCAAGGCCGACCGGTGCTGGCACTGGCGCGCCGACGGCGGCGCCGACCCGGCCCACCCCACCCTCTGCGGCCGCTGCGTCTCCAACCTGTTCGGCGCCGGCGAAGCGCGGGTGCACGCCTGATGGCCCGCGCGCTGCACGCCTCCGGCTCCTCCACCGGCATGCTGCCCTGGCTGGCGCTGGCGCTGATCATCCTGATCGCCGACCAGTTCACCAAGGTGCTGATCCTGGGCTACTACAAGCTGGGCGACTCCACCTACGTGCTGCCCTTCTTCAACATCGTCCGGGCGCACAACACCGGGGCGGCCTTCTCCTTCCTGGCCTCGGCCTCGGGCTGGCAGCGCTGGCTGTTCACCGGCATCGGCGTGTTCGCCACGCTGTTCATCCTGTGGCTGCTGCGCTCGCACTCGCACCAGAAGCTGTTCTCGTTCTCGCTGGCCTGCATCCTGGGCGGTGCGGTCGGCAACGTGATCGACCGCCTGATGCACGGCTACGTGGTCGACTTCCTGCAGTTCCACTGGGCCGGCTGGTACTTCCCCGCCTTCAACATCGCCGACAGCGCGATCACCATCGGCGCGGTCTGCCTGGTGCTGGACGAGCTGCTGCGGGTGCGCCGCAACCGCTAGCGGCGCCGCCGGCGGGCAGCCGGCCGGCAGGCAGCCCGCGGCCACCCGCCATCGGCCCGGGCCGGCCGTCCATCCCGCTGCCGGCGGTTGACAGGAAATGCCCCCCTTCCCGGCGCCGCACCGCGGCGTATCATTGCTTCAAACATGAAGCATCTGCTGAACCTGCTGGCGGCCGTGGCGCTGCTGGTGTGGGGCACCTACCTGGTTCGCACGGGCATCCTGCGCGTCTTCGGCGCCAACCTGCGCCGCGTGCTGGCGCGCAGTGTCGGCAACCGGTTCACCGCCGCGCTCTCCGGCATCGGCGTCACCGCGCTGGTGCAATCGAGCAACGCCACCGCCCTCATCACCTCCTCCTTCGTCGGCCAGGGCCTGATCGGCCTGCCCTCGGCACTGGCCGTGATGCGCGGCGCCGACATCGGCACCGCGCTGATCGCGGTGCTGTTCTCGTTCGACCTGTCCTGGCTGTCGCCGCTGCTGATCTTCACCGGCGTGGTGCTGTTCATCTCGCGCCAGGCCTCCACCGCCGGACGCGTGGGCCGGGTGCTGATCGGCCTGGGCCTGATGCTGCTGGCGCTGAGCCTGGTGACCGAATCGACCCAGATCCTCACCCAGAGCCCCGCCGTGCGCGCCCTGCTGGCCTCGGTGCAGAGCGACCTGCTGCTGGAGATCACGCTGGGCGCGGTGCTGGCGATCGTCGCCTACTCCAGCCTGGCGGTGGTGCTGCTGATCGCCACCCTGGCCGGCTCGGGCGGCATCCCGCTGGACGTTGCCCTGGGCCTGGTGCTGGGCGCCAACCTCGGCAGCGGCTGCCTGGCGGTGATCACCACCGCCCGCTCCAGCGTGCAGATGCGCCAGGTGCCGGTGGGCACCTTCGGCTTCAAGGTGATGGGGGTCATCGCCACCGCGCCCCTCATCCCCATCTGGCTGCGCCACGTGCGGCCCTACCTGGGCGACCCGGCCACCGCCGTGGTGCTGTTCCACCTGATGTTCAACCTCCTCATCGGCATCGCCTTCATCGGCCTGACCGACTGGGTGGCGGGCCTGGTGCAGCGGCTGATGCCGGTCGACCGCGGCTCCTCGCTGCAGCGGCCGCACCACCTGGACCCCTCGGCGCTGTCCACGCCCTCGCTGGCCATCTCCAACGCGGCGCGCGAGGCGCTGCACCAGGCCGACGTGGTCGAGACCATGCTGCTGGGGATGCTGCGCGTCATCAAGGACAACGATTCGCGGCTGGCCGGTGAGCTGCGCAAGATGGACGACACGGTCGACCAGCTCTACTCCGCCATCAAGTACTACCTGACCAAGATCTCGCGCGAGGCCCTGGGCGAGGAGGAAAGCCGCCGCTGGACCGACATCATCAGCTTCACCATCAACATGGAGCAGATCGGCGACATCATCGAGCGCATCCTGATCGACATCGAGGACAAGAAGATCAGCAAGGGGCGCAACTTCTCCGACGCCGGCATGGCCGAGATCTGCGAGCTGCATGCGCGCCTGGTCGACAACCTGCGCCTGGGCATGAGCGTGTTCCTCAACGGCAGCGTGCGCGATGCTCAGAAGCTGCTGGAGGAGAAGGCGCGCTTCCGCGAGCTGGAGCGCGCCTATGCCGGCACCCACCTGACCCGGCTGGCCGAGAACACCGTGCAGAGCATCGAGACCAGTTCGCTGCACCTCGACCTGATCAGCGACCTCAAGCGCATCAACTCGCACATCTGCTCGATCGCCTATCCCATCCTCGACTCGGCCGGCCACCTGGCCCCGACGCGCTTCCGCGAGGCGCTGCCGGAGGACGTGGAGGGCGACGTGAATCCGCGGCTGTCGTAGCCTCGCGTAAGGTGTGCTCGCGCAGCGAGCACAGCGCGCGGGTCTGGGCCAGGACCCCCTGCCGAGGAAGTTCCATTTCCACCGCTCCACGGTGCGCTCGCTGCGCGAGCACACCCTACCCGGGGTAGCCGGCCAGCGCTTCGCGCACCCGCTGGGCATGGGGAATCGGCTCCACCGCGCCAAACCCCTCGGTCGACAGCGCCGAGGCCACCACGGCGTGCCGCGCGGCCTGGTGCAGCCCGTCGCCGGCGACCAGGCGGGCCAGCAGGACGCCGGCGAAGGTGTCGCCGGCGCCGGTGGCGTCCACCGGCGTGCAACGGTGCGGCGGCAGGCGCCAGCGTTGGCGGCCGTCCGTCACCAGCGCTCCGCGCGGACCCAGCTTGAGGGCCACGTTCTTCGCGCCGAGCGCCAGGCAGGCATCCACCAGCGCGTCGGGGTCCTCCTCGCCCAGCAGCGCCACCAGGTCGTCGAGGCTCGGCAGGCAGATGTCGCTCTGGCCGATGAGGGCACGGATCACCGCCCGCGCGCGGGCCAGCGGCCACAGCTTCAGGCGCAGGTTGGTGTCGAAGGCCACCGGCACGCCGGCCGCGCGGGCGATGGCCACCGCCTCGAAGCAGGTGTCGCAGGCCGAGGCCGACAGCGCTGCGGAGATGCCGGACAGGTGCAGCGCCGCCGCCGCCGCGATGCGTTCACGCGGCAGGTCGCCCGGCTGCATGCGGCTGGCCGCCGAGCCCTGGCGGAAGAAGCTGAAGTGGTGGCCGCGGGCGTCGTGGTCGACGAAATAGACCGCCGTGTAGCCCTGCGCATCGGTGCGCACGCCGCCGTGGTCGACGCCTTCGGCCTCCCACAGCGTGCGCAGCATGCGGCCGTAGACGTCGTCGCCGACGGCCGAGAGGTAGCCCACCCGCGCGCCCTGGCGTGCCGCGGCGATGGCGGCGTTGGAGGTGTCGCCGCCGAAGCCCTGCAGGTACTGGCGCGAGCCGGCACCGCCGGCCTGGTTGAATTCGAGCATGGGCTCGCCAAGGGCGAGGATTTCGTCGCGCACGGGCACCTCCTGGCGCGATCATAGGCGGCGCCCGGCGCCGCGCCATCACGCGCTTGGCTGGGCGTCGGCGGCCGGCGCGCTCTGGGCGATGCAGTACTCCACCAGCTCCTCCAGCTCGGTCGACTTGTCGAACACCGCGTCGGCGCCCAGCTGCGCACAGCGCCAGCGCACGTCGCGCGTGGCATGGTTGCTCAACACGATCACCTTGCGGCCGGCGGCGCGCTGGCGGCAGGCCTCGATCACGTTCATGCCGCTGCCCTCGCGCAGGAACAGGTCGACGATGGCGAAGTCCCAGCCGTCGTTGGCGCGCAGCCAGCGCTTGCCTTCGTGTTCGGTCTCGGCGACGCCCACCGGCTCCACGCCGGCGAGCTCTTGCAGGGTGTCGATCAGGTTGTCCCGGATCGTCGGGCTGTCCTCGACGATGTAGGCGCGAAACGTCATGGGCGGTTCTCCAGGCAGGGCCGGCTTGCGCGGCCGTGTTGCCCCTGCAATCTACTGGCGCACCCCCACCTCGGCTGCAAGCGCCAGAGCCATGCCCATGTAGGAATCGCCTACGCGCCGGCGCAAGCGTCCAGCAGCACCAGCGCGGCTTCGAGGGTGAACTGCTCGGCTTGCAGCGCGCGCGCCAGCGCCGGCGCGTCCATGCGGCGGAACTGCAGCACCTCGCCGTCCTGGTTGACCGGCTCCACGCCCACCGGCAGTACGCAGGTGAACCAGTCGATGCGCTCGACCACGAAGCCATGCGGCACCGCCCGCGCGGGCCCGCGCGACCACACGGTGCCGCCCTGGCGCAGGCCCTGCAGCTGGTGCAGCCGCAGGCCGGCCTCCTCCCAGGTCTCGCGCTCCAGCGCCTGCTCCAGCGTGTCGCAGGCCGGCACCATGCCGCCCATGAGGGTGTCCCACAGGCCGGGATCGTTGGGCTTGTCCAGGGCACGCTGCTGCACCCAGTGCCGCCCATCCGGATCCAGCGCGACCAGGTGCACGGCCTGGGTGGTGATGCCCAGCAGGCGGACCACCCCGCGCTCGATGCTGCCCAGCAGCGCACCCGCCTCGTCGTGCACACCCAGCTGCTCGTCGCGCCACGCATGCGACAGGCCGGCCGCGCGCAGCGCCTGCGCCAGCGCCGCCAGGCTGGGCGTCAGCGCCTCGCCTTCGACCTGCCAGCCCTGCGCCGTCTCGCGCAGCCAAGCGCCCAGGTCCGCCCGCGCCAGCAGCTCGGGCTCCACC
>JAEZKX010000043.1 GCA_023436025.1 Pseudomonadota bacterium
GCAGCCCGGGGCCTGGGTCGACCTCCTGGGCGAGCGCTGGGAGCGCTGGCAACTCACCTGGTGCAGCCCGCACGGCCTGCTGTTCCTGTTCACGCATGCCGAAGGCGCGACGCGCTCGCTCACGCGCAACCGCGTGCAGCAGATGCTGGCCCATGGCGCGCTGCGGCTGGTGTCGGCCCAGGCCGTGGTCGACGGGGCGCTCGATGCGGTGGCGCAGGCCGCGTGGCGCCACAGCGTGCAGGGCGGCGATCTCTAGCGAATGGCGACAAAGGCCGCGCGGCCCTGCGCCACGCTCACGCCTGCCACACGCCGAAGCCCTTCTCGCGCAGCGCGATCCCCAGCTCCACCTCCATCTCGCAGGCTGCGTGGTAGGGCATGGGGTTGTACATCTCGTACAGCTGCGGCAGCAGCCGCACGCCGTGCGCGCGCACGAAGTTGTTGGCCTGGATGCCGGCCTTGTGCTTGTCGAACCGCAGGTCCGGGTCCAGCCCCGTCATGCCGACATAGACGAAGGGCATGCCGAGCCGGTAGTCGGGATTGCAGCGGCGAAAGCGGGCGTTGTTCCACACGGCGTCGGCCAGCTCCACCACGTATACGTGGTAGTGCTGCGGGTCGCGGCGCCGGCGCGGCATGCGCGCCTCAGGCCGCGCGCCAGGAGCCTTCGATGCGGATGTCGCTGCGCACCGAGTTGGCGATGTAGCAGCGTTCGTGCGCCGCGTGGTGCAGCGCATCGACCTGTGCCGCATCCGGCACGCGCGTTCCCGAGAACATGATGGCCGGGTGCAGCACCACCTGGGTCATCCCCTTGGTGCCATCGGCCATGGCGCCGAGTTCGCCGACGGCCGCATCCGTGTAGCTGTCGACCACGTAGCCTGCCTCGGCCGCGAGCGAGAGGAACCACAGCATGTGGCAGCTGGAGACCGAGGCGACGAACGCCTCCTCCGGATCGACCGCAGACGCATCCGACCAGGGCAGCTTCACCGAATGTGGCGAGCTCGATCCCGGCACCACCGCGCCGCCGTCGAAGCGCCAGGCGTGCGCGCGGCTGTAGCGCGAACCGGTGAACGGATGGTCGCCGCGTTGCCATGCGACGGTGCAGCCATGCTGGGACATGTGGATCTCCTGTCAGGCCTTGGGAAGCGCCAGCAGTGCGCTGCGCTCGGTTTCGTCCAGGTGCGCCGCCAGCTGCCGCGCCGCCGCCGTGGCATCGCCGCGCCTGACCGCGCGGATCAGCGCATGGTGTTCCTCGTGCCAGCCCTGCGCCCGTGTGCTGGGCTTCAGGCGCGCGAAGTAGAAGCGGTCCACCGCATGGCGCAGCCGCCGCACGATGGCCATGGTCTCGGGCCGTTCGGCCGGCGCGTAGAGGGCCTCGTGGAACTCGCGGTCGCCCGCGATCCAGTCGGCCACGGTGCCCGCCTTGTCCAGCGCCGCCTGCACGGTCTCGAGCCGGTTGATGGTGGTGGCGGTGTGCAGGGGCAGCGCATCGACCAGCAGGTCTCCTTCGAGCAGCTGGCGCAGGCGGAACAGTTCGCGCAGATTGTCGGCGCTCATGGTGCGCACGTAGACGCCGCGGTTGGGCACGACCTGCACCAGGCCCTCGGCCTGCAGCTGGAAGAAGGCCTCGCGCACCGGCACGCGGCTGACGCCAAGCTCGGCCGCGATCTCCTCCTGCCGCAGCGGCGCGCCTGGCGACCAGCGACCGCGGTCGAGCGACTGCCTCAGCAAATGCAGGACCGCGGAGGAACTGGTGGGAAGGATGGAAGAGGCAGGCACGGCGCTGGTTATACACGTATACAATTCACGCAACAACGCGGCTGAGGCATGCGCGCAACACTGCTTCGACGCAGCCTTAATGCCAACTTTCACGTGCCGGAGCACGTGAAAATTCACGCTGTTGCCGGGCGCGCCCTGTCGCGCCAAAAAAAAGTTCAGCCTGCCCCGATTCCCCGGGCATCGCGCAAGCCCGCATGAATGCTTGCTTTGCGCCGGTTCAGGCGGCGCCATCCCGCCTCGGTGTAGGACGGGACCTTGTAACGGCCTGAACTTTCTCCGACACCAAACCCTCTGTAGGACTTGTCTGCCATTTCCTGGAAGGGGTCTATCGGAATGAATGAGCGTGTTGCTACGCAAGGTACCTCGGTGCACGGCATCGCCATGCTGGCTGGTCTGTTGGGCCTTGCCCTGACCGGTTCGGTGGCCGTGTCGCCCACCACGTCGGATACGCTGGCTCAGCGGTCCGACAAGGGCTCCTCCGAAGTGGTCGCGCAAGTTCAGTCGGCCGGCCGTGCCATCGCAGCCGCCGTGCCGGCTGCGGTTCCCGCGCCGCTGTCGCCCGATCTCCCGGCCAAGCTCAATCCGTTCAACTTCAAGGTCGAGAACTACTACGACCAGTTGCGCGAGAAGATGAACTGGACGCCGATCCGCTATGCCGGCAGCATGCTGAAGACGCCGGATGCGGAGTCGCGCCTGCTGCTCGCGCGCTCCGCTGCGCAGCTCGCCGGCCTGCACGAAGTCGGGCTGAGCTACCGCGACGTCTACGGCATCATCAACGCCGAAACCAGCTGGGTGCCGCGCAACGGCGCCAGCAAGAACGGCACGCCCAACCTGGGCATCGCGCAGTTCGAACCCGCCACCGCCAAGGCGCTGGGCCTGCAGGACCCGTCCGATCCGGTCGAATCCGTGCACGTGGCTGCCTTGCACCTGAAGGAGGCGGCGGAGTGGAGCGCCAAGCGCATCGCGAACCTCAAGCTCACCGAGGAACAGCGCGCCGCCAAGCTGCGCGAAGGGGTCTCGATCTTCTACAACCTGTCGACCAAGGGCCGCAACAAGTGGAACGGCCTCAACACGGCCAAGCTGCCGATCGAGACGCGCCGCCACATCGCCAACGCGCGCCTGGGTGCGCAGGAAGCCGCGCAACTCGAAGCCGAACTGCGTGCGGTGCGCGCACGCATGAACGGCGAGCGCACGATGACGGCCGCCGCGCGCTGAGCGTCGGCGCATCGCATTCCAAAGGGCCGCGGGGCATCCCGCGGCCCTTCGTCATTGCGGGGCCAGCTTCTTGCGCACGCCGCGGATGTTGTTGCGCAGCGCATAGAGCTCGTCGGCGTACGACAGCGGCACGTGGATGCGCCCGACCTTTTCGTCGAGCGCGTCGAGTTCCTTCGCCAACTCCGGCGCGCGCTGCGGCTGGGCCTGCAGCCGCGCCTCGATGTCACGCAGCTCGCCGTACCAGCGGAACACGCGCGAGCGGATGCGGAACTGGTACAGCGGCGGCACCACGCGCGACAGCGGCAGCAGCACCGCCAGGATGATGCCCAGCGCCAGCCACATGCGTTCCACCAGGTTGGCCAGCCAGAAGGGCAGCCACCGCTGCAGGAAAGGCTGGCCGCCGCGGATCGCGCGTTCCGCCTCGCGCGCCACCGGGTACTCGCTGTGTTCGATGGACGGATAGCTCCCGGTGCGGTTGAACCAGCCGGCCGGACCGTGCAGGGCGCGTGCCGACTGCGTGAACAGCTGCAGCAGCGCCGGATGCGTGTCCTCGCGCGCCAGCAGGCTGCTGGTGGTGGCCACCAGGCGCAGGTCCTGCGGCGGCACGTCGGCCGCCAGGTCCACCACGCCGCGCGGCAGCACCACCGGCGCCAGGAAGGGCAGGCGGCGCGCGTAGGCCTCGCTCTGGCTCACGTCCATCAGCCGCACGCCGGGCGTCTGCAGCAGCATCTGCACCATCAGCGATTCGGGCGCCGAGGCGAAGACGATGGCGTCGAGCTCGCCGGCCAGGAAGGCCACGGTGGCGGCGGTCTCGTCCAGTCGGGACAGCGCCAGTTGCGCCGGCTCCAGGCGGTTGGCCTCGAACAGGCGGCGCATGAGCATGGGCGTGCCGCTGCCGCGCGCGCCCACGTTGACGCGCAGGCCCTGCAGTTGCGGGAAGGCAGTGAGCACGCCGCCGGGCAGGGCGCGCGCTGCCTCCGCGCGGTAGAACACCCACACCGGTTCGACGAACAGGCTGCCGAGCGAGACGATGCCGTTGTCCTCGGTGGCGGCGCGGTCGCCGCTGCCGCCCTGCACGAAGCCGAGGTCGGCCTTGCCTTCGCGCAGCAGCCGCAGGTTGGCGGGCGAGCCTTCGCTGGGCAGCAGCACCACCTCGATGCCGTGGCGGGCGAGCGCCTCCTGGTAGCGCTTGCCGAATTCCGCGTAGGCGCTCTGGGCTGGACCGGTGGCCAGCGTCACGCGCTTGGGTGGATTGGGGTCGAGCCAGTGGTAGGCCAGCAGCAGCAGGCCCACGGCGAGCGCCAGCACGGGGCCGGCGGAGACCAGCAGGTCGCGCAGCGACAGCAGCGT
>JAEZKX010000386.1 GCA_023436025.1 Pseudomonadota bacterium
GCTGGGCCGTGCGCACCGTGGTGCGGCTCGGCCCGCCGGCCGACACGCTGTTGAACTTCGCCAAGCAGGACGCCGCCGAGCTCCTCCTGCTGGGCGGCGGCCGCCAGGGCCTGCTCGCCGGCTATGCGATCGGCTCGGTGGCGCTGCGGGTGGCGCCGGCCGCGCGGTGCCCGGTGGTGCTGGTGCGCGAGAGCGCCAAGCTACCCGCGCAACTGGGCCTGCGGGCGCGCGTGACCGCCCCGGTGGACGGCTCGCCCGCGTCGCTGGTGGCGGTGCAGCGGCTGGCCGCTGGTGCCGCGGTGCTGGGCGCGCTGCAGGTCGACCTGGTGCACTTCCGCCCCGGCCTGAGCCTGATCGCGGCCATGGCGCCGCCGCACGACGACGTGCTGGCGCAGTGGAGCGGGCGCGAGTCCGAGAAGGTGTTGAGGGCCGCGGCCGACGTGCTGGCCGCCGCCGGCATCCCGTATGAAGTCCATGCGCTGACCGGCGAGCCCGATGCCGCCATCGCCGCCTTCGCCCGCAGCAGCGGCGCCGACCTGGTGGCCATGGCCACGCGCGGCCGCGGCGCCATGCACCACCTGGTCCTGGGCTCGGTGGCGCTGCGCACGGCGCACCTGAGCGAGGTGCCCGTGGCGCTGATGCGCTAGGCGGCCCGTCCGCGATGGCGCGCCGCGCGCGTCACACCGACATCAGCACATCGACGCGCGACTGCGCCAGCACGCGGCGCGACAGGCTGCCGAGCATGATGTCGGTGGCGCGGCTGCCGCTGCCTTTGCCGACCACCACCAGCTGGCAGCCGAGCTCTTCTTCCTGGTCCAGCGTGTGCGCCAGCGGATGGCCATGTAGCAGCATCGATGCGATGCCGGGTCCGCCAGCGGCCACCAGGCCCGCCATCTGCAGGGCGGCTTCCTTCTCGGCGGCCTGCACGTAGCCGCGCAGCTCGCGCGCTTCCACGCCGGCCTGGCGCAGCTTGCCCTCGTAGGGCGCCTCGTAGGCATGCAGCGCATGGATGCGCGCATCCGGCGCGATGGCGCGGGCCCGCCGCACCGCCGCCAGCGAGGCGGGCGAGAAGTCGACCGGCACCAGCACGTCGCGGTAGGGCACTTCGGCGGGCGTGCGCACCACCAGCATCGATTGCGTCGCTTCGGCGAGCAGGCGCTCGGCGGTGGATCCGAGCAGCAGGTGGCGCGCGACGCTGGCGCCGCGCGCGCCCAGCACCACCAGGTCGGCCCCGGTGCGCTCGGCGGCGCCCCGGATCTCGGCGACGAGCTCGCCTTCGGCGAAGTGCAGCGTGGGCTGCACGCCCAGCTCCTGCTGCAGCGCATGCGCCAGCTCCTCCATGCCGAAGCGCGCCGCGGCGTCCAGCCGGCTGCGCAGGTCGGCGGGCGGGTCGCTCACCAGGTGGCGCAGACGGTCGACGATGCCGGCCTCCTGCACGTGCACCAGGTGCAGGGCCGCGCCCGACTGCTGCGCGATGCGCGCCGCGCGGAACACGGCGTCGCGCGCGTGTCCCGACAGGTCGGTGGGGGCGAGGATGGTCTTGAACATGGCGAGGGTCCTTCCGTTTTCTGGGCCGCTCCGCCGCGTCCCGGCCAGCGGGCGCGCCGGCCCGGCGGGACGTCGCGCCCGGAGGCGCTCGGCATGGCGGCCGTCAAGTCGTGTAGTCGCCGCTGGCTTCGGGCTGGAACAGCATTTCCGCCACGCGCCCGGCGTGCGCCGCGCCCTGCGGGCCGCTCCAGTGTGCCATGTCGCCGACGCGCAGTCCCAGCAAGGCCGTGCCCAGCGGCGCGAGCACCGAGACGCGGCCCGCGGCCGGGTCGGCATCGGCGGGGTAGCACAGCGCGATCTTGCGGCGCTCGCCGGTGGCGCCATCGGCGTACAGGACCTGGCTGTCCATGGTCACCACGTCGGGCGGCACGGCGGGGGAGGCGACGAGGTCGCTGAGGGCCAGCAACTCCTCCAGCACGGGGGCGTGCAGGGCGTCGGGCTGCTCGGTCAGCAGCCGGGTGAGGCGGACGTAGTCGGTCTGGGTGAGGGTGCGCTCGGGCGCGAGGGCGGCGGCCATGGGGGCTCCTTGCAGGCAGGGCCGCGCGTGCAGGGCACGGGCAGCCGGGACATGCGCTGGTGGCGGGCCCGGCGGTTCGATGTGCGCTGAAAGGGGAAGGAAGGGGAGCCGCCGGGCTCAGGAAGGCGCGTGCGCGTGGCCGCGCGGCACGGCGTGCGGTGCTTGCGGCAGGATGGGGCGGCGGCGGATCATGGGCACAGTCTAGGCGGGGCCGGGTGGATCACCAAGCCGTGGCGTCAATGCCCCCGCGGTCCTTGCCAGAATGCCGCGGCCTTGTGCCGCAGAGGTTCAGGCAGGATCGCGCATGGTCACGAACTCCTCGGCGACCGTGGGGTGGATGCCGATGGTGGCGTCGAAGTCCGCCTTGGTGGCGCCGGCCTTCAGCGCGACGGCGAAGCCCTGCACCACCTCGCCGGCATCGGGGCCCACCATGTGCACGCCCAGCACGCGGTCGCTGGCGGCATCCACCACCAGCTTGAGCAGCGTGCGTTCGCTGCTGCCGCCCAGGGTGTGCTTGAGCGCGCGGAACTCGCTCTTGAAGACGCGCAGCTCGCGATGCCGCTTGCGCGCCTCCTGCTCGCTGAGTCCCACGCTGGCGAGGTTGGGATGGGTGAACACCGCGGTCGGCACCAGCGCGTAGTCCATGCGGCGGCGGCCCTCGCCGAACAGGTGGTCGACCACGCACATCGCCTCGGCCAGGGCCACCGGCGTCAGCTGCAGGCGGGCGATGACGTCGCCGATGGCATAGATCGAGGGCACCGAGGTGCGCAGCTGCGCGTCGACCTCGATGGCGCCGTTGGCGCGCTGGCGCACGCCCGCGGCCTCCAGGCCCAGCCCCGCAACGTTGGGCGTGCGACCGGTGGCGAACAGCACGGTGTCCGCTTCCAGCGTGGCGCCGCCGTCCAGCAGCAGCTGCAGGCCGTCGCCGGCGCGCTGCAGGGCCCGCACCTGCGTCTGCAGGCGCAGCGTCACGCCCTTCTTCATCATCTCGGCGGCAAGGAAGGCGCGCAGGTCGTCGTCGAAGCCGGCCAAGATGCCGTCGCGCCGGTGCACCTGCGTCACCTGCGAGCCGAGCCCGTTGAAGATGGAGGCGAACTCGCTGGCGATGTAGCCGCCGCCCACCACCGCCAGCCGGCGCGGGAAGGGGTCGAGGTCGAACATGCTGTCGGAGGTGACGCCGAGCTCCGCTCCCGGCAGATCGGGCGTGACGGGCGTGCCGCCGGTGGCGATCAGGATGGAGGTCGCCGTGTGGTGCCGCGTGGCCTGCGCGGTGCGCACGTGCACCGTGTGACCGTCGTCGCCCAGGCTGGCCCAGCCGCGCAGGATGTGCACGCCCGCGCCCACCAGCAATTGCTGGTAGACCTCGTTCAGGCGCGCGATCTCGCGCGCGCGGTTGGCCTTCAGCCGCGCCCAGTCGTGGCGCGCGGCGCCCAGGTCCCAGCCGAAGCCGGCCGCGTCCTCGAAGTCGGTGGCGAAATGCGCCGCGTAGCTGTACAGCTTCTTGGGAATGCAGCCGACGTTGACGCAGGTGCCGCCGAGCGCGGCCGCCTCCACCAGCGCGACGCGGGCGCCGCGGGACGCGGCCATGCGCGCGGCGCGCACGCCGCCGGAGCCGCCGCCGATGATGAGGAGGTCGAATTCATGGGATGCCATGCGTGCATTCTGTCGCGCGCGGCGCGGGCCGGGGCGCGCGCCGGGCAAGGCACCGCGCGCTGGAGGACAATCGCGGCCATTCCCGAGCCCGCATGTCCACCGAAGCGCAACCCATCTCTGCCGATCTCCAGCTGTCCAAGGTCGTCGCCAACCTGATGCCCTGCTCGCGCTCCAAGGCGGAGCAGTACATCGCGCAAGGCTGGGTGCGGGTGGACGGCCAGCTGGTGCAGGAGCCGCAGCGGCGCATCGCACCGGGGCAGCGGGTCGAGGTCGATCCGCAAGCGCGCCTGGTGCCGGTGCTGCCGGTCACCATGCTGCTGCACAAGCCCGCCGGCCTGGACGGCGCGCAGGCGCAGGCCTGCATCGCCGATGCGACGCGCTGGGCCGGGGACACTTCGGGCGTGCGGCACCTCGCGGCCCACCGCCAGCACCTGGCCGCGCCGCTGCCGCTGCCGGACTTCGCCGGCGGGTTGGTGGTCTTCACGCAGGAGCCGCGCGTGCTGCGCAAGCTGGTCGAAGAGGCGGCGCTGGTGGAGCAGGAGCTCAATGCCGACGTCGAGGGCAGCATCGCGCCCGACGGACTGGCGCGCATGGCGCGCGGCGGCCTGGTCGTCGCGGGCCGGCCGCTGCCGCCGACACGCGTGAGCTGGCAGAGCGAGGCGCGGCTGCGCTTCGCGGTCAAGGGCATCGCGCCCGAATGGATCGCCCCACTGTGCGCGCAGGTGGGGCTCACGGTCACCGCGCTGCGGCGCATCCGCATCGGCCGGGTGGCCATGGCGGGCCTGCCGCCGGGGCAGTGGCGCTATCTGCGGCCGGACGAACGCTTCTAGGGACGTCCGGCCCTTGCGCGCGTGCGCGCTCACCTTGCGCGCGAGCGCGCTCAGAACGCCAGCAGGATGAAGGCGAGCAGGTAGGGCATCAGGGCGACGCCGCAGATGTAGCCGAGTTCGGCGCCGCTGGGCCAGCGGAAGCCGGCGTTCGAAGAAGAAGAAAGGTTCGCTTGGGTCTGGATGTCTTGCATGGCGATTCGGATCGTTGGTTCGCAAAGGGCGCACGGCACCTGCCGCCGGCGCGGGGCGTCGGCAGCGGTCAGCGTGCGAACAGAGGGAGCGCGCGAGCGGCGCTAACGATCGGGAATGCCGAAAGACGCGCAGAGGCGCCAGCGGCGCGCCAGCCGGTGGGCGGCGCAGGATGCACGGGGGACGGAAGGCTGGAGGCGCCTTGCGTCTCGCCCGGCCGACAGGACGGGTTTCAACATGGGGTCTCTCCGTAGAGGGATGCGGATCGCACGATGCGGTCCGTGGGCTGTATTTTACCCGGACGTTTTTTCGGTTGCAGGGTTCGCGGCGAAAGACCCCATGGCGGCGTCGGCGCCCTGTTCCTGCGTCTCCATCCACTCGGCGCAGAAGGCACGCAACAGGTTGAACTCGCTGCGCACCATGGCCAGGGTCGCCCAGTCCGGGGTGGTCACCAGCGGCGCTGACCCGGACCCGCCGCGCGGCTGCAGGAAGACGATGAAGTGCCCGCTGTCGGGGTCGGTCCCTGCCGCGGACTCCACCTGCAGCAGGTCGTAGCTGGCGTCCGCTCTTCCGCGCCAGCGCACCCGCAGCGTGCAGGGGGTCTCCAGCGCCAGCTCGCGCGCCCCGGGGCCGCCGTTGGCGGCGGCGCGGGCGATGGCGGCGAGCCGCTGCTGCGGCGTCCGCTCCCGGTCGACGCCGGAATCGGT
>JAEZKX010000404.1 GCA_023436025.1 Pseudomonadota bacterium
CCGCCACCAGGTCGTCGTGCCCGCCCGCCAGCCGCAGCAGGCGCGGCGCCACCCAGGCAGCGACGTCGCCGCTGTGGAACCAGCCGTCGCGAAAGGCCGCCGCCGTCTCCTGCGGCCGCCCCAGGTAGCCCTGCGGCAGGCCCGGCGAGCGCATCACCAGGATGCCGTCCTGCCCCCAGGGCACATCGGCGCCATCGGGCCCCACGATGCGGGCATCGACGCCCTGGCGCACCACGCCCGTCCCGGTGGCGTCGAGTTCGTCGCAGACGACCCCGACTTCGTTGCTGCCATAGCGGTTGTGCATGGTGCCGCCGAACACCGCCTCCGCGCGCCGGCGCAGGTCGGCCGGCACGGCACCGCCGAAGGTCGCCACGCTGACCGGCCGCGGCGGCCTGTAGTCGGGCGGCATCTCGGCCAGCAAGCGCTGCAGTTGCAGCGGCAGGCCGAACACATGGGTGGGCGCCATCTCGGCGATGGACGCACCGCCGCCCACCACGATGGCGCCACCGCGGCGCAGGCAGGCGCTGCCGCGCGAGTAGCCCCAGTTCACCACCAGCGGGCACAGCACCAGCATGCGTGTGCCGGGCAGCATTTCCCAGCCCCGCATCTCCACCGTGGTGGCGATCTGCCACTCCAGCGCCTGCCGCGACAGCAGCATGAACTTGGAACGGCCGCTGGAGCCCGAGGTGCGGGTGATGCGCTGCGGCGCATCGAAGGGCAGCGGCACCCACGCCGGCCGCGCCGCGCCCAGGGGCGCCGCCAACGCGCGCACGAAGGCCTCGTCCAGCAGGTGGAATGGCAGCTGCGGCGGCACGGCCAGCGGCCGCCCGGAGAACACGCGGTCCACCTGCGTCAACAGGAAGTCGAGGTCAGGGTCGTCGTCGGCCTGGAACGACAGCGTGACCGCGCCCAGCCCCTCGGCCGCGAGCAGCACCACCAGTTGCAGGCCGAAGCCGGGGCCCGCCACCGCCAGGCGCTCGCCGCGGCGCACACCCAGGCGCTGCAGGGCCAAGGCGCATTGCGCCACCAGTCCATGCAGCTGGGCGTAGCTCAGTGCGCGGCCCTCTTCCCACAGGGCCAGACGCTGCGGATCGGTGGCGGCGGTCGCCTCGAGGTATTCGACGGTCAGGGGCGGCGGTCGTGACACTCAGAGCACCTCGTGCAGTTGGATGGAGGACAGGCGGCCGCTGCGCCACAGCTTCTCGGTGGCGGCCGAGGACGGCAGCAGCAGCTGGCGCATCAGCGGTGCGAGCGGCGTGGCCTGCGGATCGGCCAGCAGCACGTAGCGGGCGGCGTCGCCGTCGTCCTTCTCGTTGACGCGGCCGACCCAGTCGAGCTCCACCAGGGCCTGCAGCACCGGCACGAGCTGCAGGTCCTCCACCGCGAGCCTGGCAGCCAGTTCCTCGATGCTCATTCCGTGGCGCGGCGTGGCGCGCGAGCGCTGCAAGGCCTGCAGCGCCTCCAATGCCAGCTGGAACGGCCAGCCCGGCCCGCCACCGCGGCGGCGCGCGCCGGCCAGGATGCGCGGCAGGTGGGCGGTGAGCACGGCGCCGCACAGCACGGTGAGCCAGGCGATGTAGATCCACACCAGCAGGATGGGCACGGTGGCGAAGGCGCCATAGACCATCGCGTAGGTCGGTACCAACCCCAGGTACCAGGCCAGCAGGCGCTTGGCCAGCTCGATGCCAACGGCAGCGGCGACGCCGCCCGCCAGCGCATGCGCGGGCCGCACCCGGGTGTTGGGCACGAAGCGGTACAGCGCGCTGAGCGCGGCGGCCAGCAGCAGGAACTCGATGACCTCGAGGACCAGCGCCGTCGGGTCGCCGGGCCGCACCCGGGCGCCGCCGCGCCAGGCGGCCAGCACCCAGCTGGTGGTGCTCAGGCTGACGGCCAGCAGCATCGGGCCCAGCGTGATCGCCCCCCAATAGATCATTACGCGCTGGCCCAGCGGCCGCGGCCGCGGCACGCGCCAGATGGTGTTGAGCGTGCGGTCGATGGTGAACACCAGCGCGAACACGCTCACCACCAGCGCGCCCAGGCCGACGAAGCCCAGGCGGCTGGCCTTGCCGGCGAACTGCGTGAGGTAGCCCAGCACCTGGCGCGCGATGGCCTCGGGCACCAGGCTCTGCACCAGCCACACCTGCAGGTTCGCCTGCAACTTGGCGAAAATGGGGAAGGCGGTGAACAGGGCGAGCGCCACAGTGAAGAACGGCACCAGCGCGATCGTGGTCGTGAAGGTGAGGCTGCTGGCCGACAGGGCCAGGCGGTCCTCGCGGAAGCGCTCCACCAGCGTGCGGGCCGTCGGCAGCCACGGGAAGCGCGCGAGGTCGGCAAGCAGCTGGCGCGGATTCATCGGCCGCTATGATGCCATCCGCCATGCATGCCCCCGAAGCCGTCGCCGTCCCGCCCATCATCGAAGCGACGCGCTGGGCGGCGGTGGGCAGCGTGCTGGCGCTGATCGCGCTGGGCCTGGCCTGGGAGCTGTGGCTGGCCCCCTTGCGCCCCGGCGGCAGCCTGCTCGCGCTCAAGGTCCTGCCCCTGTGCATTCCGCTGGCCGGCCTGCTGCGCCGTCGCATGTACACCTATCGCTGGGTCAGCCTGCTGGTGTGGCCCTATTTCATCGAGGGGGTGGTGCGCGCCACCAGCGACCGCGGCCCCAGCGTGCCGCTGGCGCTGGCCGAGGTCGTGCTCACCCTCGTCCTGTTCGCCGCCTGCGCCCTGCACGTGCGCCTGCGGCTGCGCAATGCCCGCCCATGAACAAGCTCCTGCCCCGCCTCCAGGCCGCCGTCGGCGCCGCCAACGTCCTCTCCGAAGGTGACCTCTCGGCCTACGAGCAGGACTGGCGCAAGCGCGCGCGCGGCAAGGCGCTGGCGGTGGTGCGCCCCGGCACCACCGCGGAAACGGCGGCGGTGGTGCGCCTGTGCGCCGAGGCCGGCGCGCCCATCGTGCCGCAGGGCGGCAACACCAGCCTGGTGGTGGGCGCGGTGCCCGACGCCTCCGGCCGCGAGGTGGTCCTGAGCATGACGCGCATGAACCGCGTGCGCGCCATCGACGGCGCCAACCTCACCATGACCGTCGAGGCCGGCTGCGTGCTGCAGAACCTGCAGCAGGCGGCCGAGGACGCCGGCCTGCTGTTTCCGCTGTCGCTGGCGGCCGAGGGCAGCTGCACCATCGGCGGCAACCTGGGCACCAATGCAGGCGGCACGCAGGTGCTGCGCTACGGGAACACACGCGAGCTGTGCCTGGGCCTGGAGGTGGTGACGGCGCAGGGCGAGGTGTGGGACGGCCTCACCGGGCTGCGCAAGGACAACACCGGCTACGACCTGCGCGACCTGTTCATCGGCAGCGAGGGCACGCTGGGCATCATCACCGCCGCCACCATGAAGCTCTACCCGCAGCCGGCGGCGCGGCTCACCGCCTGGGCGGCGGTGCCCTCCATGGATGCCGCGGTGCAGTTGCTCGGGCTGGCCCTGCGCCACCTGGGCGCCGGCCTCACCGGCTTCGAGGTGATGGGCCAGTTCGCGCTGTCGCTGGTGGCCAGGCACATGCCGCAGCTGCGGGTGCCCTTCCACGACACGGCGCCCTGGTGCGTGCTGCTGGAGAACTCGGACACCGAGTCCGAGCCGCATGCGCGCGCGCAGTTCGAGCGGTTGCTGGAGGCGGCGCTGGCCGACGGCTGCGCCACCGACGCGGTGGTGGCCGAGAACATCGCCCAGGCCCGCCAGCTGTGGCACGTGCGCGAAAGCATTCCGCTGGCCCAGGCCGAGGAAGGCCTCAACATCAAGCACGACATCGCGCTGCCGGTGTCGCGCATCCCGGCGTTCTGCGCCGAGACCGACGCCCTGCTCGCGCGCGAGATCCCCGGCGTGCGGCTGGTCAACTTCGGCCACCTGGGCGACGGCAACCTGCACTACAACGTGCAGGCGCCCGCGGGCGGCGACGCCGCCGCCTTCCTGCGCGAGCAGGAGGACCGCGTCAACACGCTGGTGTACGACCAGGTCCGGCGCTTCGACGGCTCCATCTCCGCCGAACACGGCATCGGCGGCCTGAAGGCCCAGACGCTGCCGCAGTACAAGTCGCCGGTGGCGCTGGGCCTGATGCGGTCGCTGAAGAAGGCGCTGGACCCGGCCAACCTGCTGAACCCGGGGCGCGTGCTGCAGCTCTGAGGCCGGGGCATCCGCCAGGCCCCGCGGCGATCGCCCGCCCGCCGCCGGCGCCAGCGCTAGACGGCCATGGGCGCGGTCAGCGGCGGATGGTGCTGGTAGCCCTCGAGCGTGAAGTCGCCGGGCTCGACCCGTTCCAGCCACTCGGGCTCGTAGCGGCCGGTGCGCGCGCAATCCGGGATGCGGTCGGACAGCACCAGCCGCGGCGCCGGGAACGGCGCGCGCTTGAGCTGTTCCCGAAGCATGTCGACATGGTTCTCGTAGATGTGCGCGTCGCCGATGAAATAGGAGAACCAGCGCGGCCGGTAGCCGGTCAGGCGCGCCGCCAGGTGGAGCAGGGCCGCGCCCTCGGTGAGATTGAAGGGCGTGCCCAGGCCGACGTCGTTGGAACGCACGTAGAGGCACAGCGACAGCTCGCCCTTGCTCTTGTCGGCCAGGAACTGGTAGAGCAGGTGACACGGCGGCAGCGCCATCTCGTCGAGCTGCGCCCAGTTCCAGCCATGGAACAGGATGCGCCGGTCCGACGGGTTGTTCATGATGGTGTCGAGGCAGGCGCGCAGCTGGTCGACCGCCTTGTACAGCAGCACCTGGGGCTGGCCGCCTTCGCCCTCGAATCGCGCGACCTGGCGAAAGCCCCGCGCCAGGGCGTCGGCGATGCGTGCTTCTTCCTGCGCGCCCAGCACCTTGTAGGCAGGCCACTGGCGCCACTGCACGCCGTAGACCGGGCCGAGGTCGTCCGGCCCCTCCCGGTAGGGATTGGCCAGCCACTGGCGGTTCTCGTTGGCGTTCTGGTCCCAGACCTTGCAGCCCAGCGCGCGGAATTCGGCGGCGCTGCGCGAGGCCCGCAGGAAACCCACCAGCTCGCCGATGGCCGACTTGAAGGCGAGCTTCTTGGTGGTGACGGCGGGGAAGCCCTGCTGCAGGTCGAAGCGCATCATGGCGCCGGGAATGCTCAGCGTGCGCACGCCGGTGCGGTTCTCGTGCCAGCTGCCCTGCTCGAAAATTTGGCGGACCAGGTCCAGGTACTGTTGCATGTCGGAAGCCTTCGGTGGCCGAGGATACCGCCTTCCGGCCGACCGGCTGGCGGACGGCAGCGGTCGCCGGTACGCGGGCCGCGCAAGGACCATCGGCGAACGCACGCATCGGATAGGCGAAATGCGCAAGCCCGGCCCCTTGCGGCGGCGGGCGATCGGCCGGATAGTGCGGGCCACGGGGGGCCGGCTTCTTCCGGCGGCCCCAGCAACACCCGCAACCCATTCCCGCCATGGAAGCCACCGAACCAGCGATGCCGAACGGCCGGCCCGCGCCCCGGATCCTCGTGGCCGAAGACGACGACGTGAACCAGCTCGTCGTGCGCCGCATGCTCGAGGCCATGGGCTATCCACACGTCACCATCGTCGCCGACGGCGAGGCCGCCCTGCACGCCTGCGGCCAGCAGCGCTTCGACCTGATCCTGATGGACTGGCAGATGCCCCGGCTCGGCGGCGAAGGGGCCACGGTCGAACTGCGGCGCCGCGGCGTGCGCACGCCGGTGGTGGCGCTCACCGCGACCGCCTCGGCCGAGGAATGCCGGCGCGCCGGCACCGACGACCACATGACCAAGCCGGTCAGCCGGGCCGTGCTCGCGGCCACGGTGCGGCGCTGGACCGGCATCGGCTGAGCCGCCCGCTCAGCTCCTCAGGGCGTCAGCAGTCCCTGCCGGACTGCGTAGCGCGTGAGGCCGGCGATGTTGTTGATCTTCAGCCGCTCCATGATGCGCGCGCGGTGGCTGTCCACCGTGCGCGGGCTCAGGCCCAGCGCCAGCGCGATCTCGCGCGCCGGCTTGCCGCGCGCCAGCAGGGTGAGGATCTCCAGCTGCCGTGCCGTCAGGTCGCCCTGCACCGGCCGCGCCGGCTCCAGCAGCTTGCGCGCGATGCCCGGGCTGAAGTAGGCGCCCGCGGCCACCACCGCCCGCATCGCATGCCGCAGCTCGAAGTCCGGGGCGTCCTTGGGGATGTAGCCGCTCGCGCCCGCGTCCACCGCGGCGCGCACCTGGTCGGCCGAGGCATGCATCGACAGCACCATCACCCGCAGCTCCGGGAAGGCGGCGCGGATGCGCCGGATGGCGGTCAGTCCGTCCATCCCGGGCATGGTCAGGTCGACCAGGGCGACGTCCGCGGGCGTGCGCTCCAGCGCCTCCAGCAGCATCTCGCCGTCGCCGGCCTCGATGACGACCTTCACGTCGCCCAGCGCCTCGAGCAGCATGCGCACGCCGGCACGCACCATCTCGTGGTCGTCGGCCAGCGCGACGCGCAGGCGGGTGTCCGTCACCGGGTTCATGCAGAGCCTCCCGGCACCAGCGCGCCTGCCTCGCCCGCCTCGCCGCCCGCGCCCCCGTGATCGTGCAGGGCCGCGCGCAGCGCCGCCTGCGTGACGGGCTTGCCCAGCACGTGGTCCACGCCGGGCGGCGGTGCGCCGCCTTGCTGCCGCGCGCCCCAGTGCCCGGTCAGGAGCACGGTGCGCAGGCGCGGATGGCGCTGCCTGGCTTCAACGGCGACCTGCACGCCATCCAGCCCCGGCATCGACCAATCCACCACCAGCACGTCGACCCCTGCGTCCAGCGCAGCGAGCTGCGCCAGCGCGGCCTCGCCCGAAGACGCGGTCCACACCTGGTGTCCCTCGCGCAGGACCATGCGGCGCAGCGTCGCCAGCACCAGCGCGTCATCGTCGACCAGCAGCACCCGTGCCGCCGGCGGCGATGCCTGCGGCGCCGGCGCCTGCGGTGTCGCCGGCGCCAGCGGCGCGGGCGCGGCAACCGAAGCCGCGCCATCGACAGCCAGCCACAGGCTGAAGATGGCGCCGCCCTGCGTCGGTGCGTTGGCTTCCACCCGGCCGCCATGACGCTCGGCCACGGCGGCCACCAGGGCCAGGCCCATGCCCAGGCCGGTGAACGGGCCGCGCGCATGCAGCCTCTCGAAGGGCTGGAACAGCCGGTGCGCAGCGGACGCAGGGAACCCGATACCGTTGTCGCGTACGTCGATGCGCACGCCATCGGCCTCGCGCATGGCGCCGATCTCGACCCACGGACCTGGTCGGCCCCGGGTGGCCGCGGCCGCATTGGCCAGCAGGTGGCCCAGGGCCAGGCGCAGCAGCGCCTCGTCGGCGGTCACGCCGGGCAGGTCGTGCAGGCCGGTCCAGGCCACGTGCGCGCCGCGTTCGCCCAGCTCGGCGATGCAGGAGGCCACCAGCTGCGCCAGGTCCAGGTACACCGGCTCCAGCTGGGCCTGCCGGACCTCGGCCAGGACCATCAGCGCCTGGATCTCGCCATGGGCACGCTGCGCCGATTCGCGGATGAAGCGCAGCACCGTCAGCTCGCCGTCGTCCAGCCGCGGGCTGGCCGTGCGCTCCAGGCGTTGCGTGAAGTCGCCGATGTAGCGCAGCGCGGCCTGGGCGGCATGCGAGATGCGGTGCCCCAGGGCCTGGGACTGCGTGGTGGCCGCCGCCAGTTGCAACTCGAGCGCCCGCAGGCGAGCCGCATCCTGCGCCAGCACCGAGCGGGCCTGCCGGCGCCACTGCAGCCGGTGCAGAAAGACGTCCAGCGCCAGCGGGTCCGGCGCGTCGGCCAGCAGTTCCACCAGCACGTCGGCACGGCCGACCCAGGCCGGTGGCGCGGCATGCGCCCCGACCAGCACGACGCATGGCAGGTCCACGGCCGCGGCGTCCGCTCCGTGCGGATACGCATCCGGGAGGGAGCCGTCCCAGGCCAGCACGGCGTCGAAGTCCGCGCACGCGCGCAGGCAATGCCGCAGGCTGCGCTGGGCCGAGATGTCGTGGCCGCGCCCGCGCAGCACGGGCAGCAGCGCCTGGCGAGAACCACGCGGGGCCGGCAGCACGGCAAACCGCAAGGAACAGGGGCGCACACTCATGGGGCGACCGCCGTGGGGAAATGAAACACAATCCATTCAAGGGGACCCTGTAGCAACATCATGCTTGCACAGAAATCCGCGGCGCTGGTGCGCTCGTGGAATGTAGCCGCATGCACGGCGGCGGCGCCCGCCTGCGATCGCGCGCCACGCGAGCGGCCCGATCGTCTACAGTCGCGCACCGTCCGGGCCGCCGGCCCCGCAGCCACCCACCGCATGCAGTACTTCCGACTTCTCCGATCCCCGACGCGCCTCCTGGCGCGCACCGAGGCGCCGTGAGCGCACCCACCACCGACTCCGCGCAGCGCCGCTCCAACCGGCAGTTGCTGCGGCAGTTCGACTGGCGCACGACCCCGCTCGGGCCCCGGGACGGCTGGCCCGTGGAGATGCACGGGGCGCTCGCCGCGGTGATGCATTCGGCGCTGCCGACCTGCACCCTGTGGGGGCCGCGCTGCATCCAGATCTACAACGATGCGTGCACGCCCATCTTCGGCGATCGCCATCCCATGGCCTTCGGCGCCGCGCCACAGGATGCCTGGCCGCGCCTGTGGCGCTTCCTGGCGCCGCGGCTGGAGCAGGTGCGGCGCACGCGCGAGCCGCTGCAGTTGCAGCGCGTCTCGGTCCGCCACGAAGGCGCAGGCGCACGCACGGTCCGCCATTTCGACTTCACCTGCAGCCCGGTGCTGGCCGACGGCGGCGAGGTCCTGGGCTTCGTCGCCACGGCGCTGGCCCCCGACCTGCCGGCCCCCGGCGCCCTGGCCGAGCGGGCCCGCCTGCAGGCGATGACCGAGCTGGCCGGCGGCGTCGCGCACGACTTCAACAACTTCCTGATGGTGATCCTGGGCAACCTGGACACGCTGGCGAGCACCCTGCCTCCGGCCGCGCCCGAGCAGGCGCTGGTGGGCAATGCCATCGCCGGCGCCGAGCGCGCCATCGCGCTCACGGCGCAGCTGCTCACCTATGCGCGGCGCAAGCAGGACGCGCAGACCGCGCGGGTGGATTGGCCGGTGTTCCTCGCCGAGGTGGAAGGCCTGCTGACCACCCTGCTCGGCGATGCGAACCGCCTGTCGATCGCGGTGGCGCCGGGCCTGCCGGCCTGCGAACTGCAGGTCGCGCCGCTCACCTCCGCGCTGCTGAACCTCGCGGCCAATGCCCGCGATGCCATGCCGGACGGCGGCACGCTCACGCTGGAGGCCAGCCCGGTACGGCTCGACCGCCCGCAAGCCGCCCGCGACGGCCATGTGCTGCCCTCCGGCCGCTACGTGCAGTTGCGGGTGGCCGACACGGGCACGGGCATTCCCGCGAACGTGCTGCCGCGCATCTTCGAGGCCTTCTTCACGACCAAGCCGCCGCATGCCGGCTCGGGGCTCGGCCTGGCGATGGTGCGCGACTTCGTCCGCCGCTCGGGCGGTGACGTGCAGGTCGCCTCCCGGATCGGCGCCGGCAGCGAGTTCCGCCTGCTGTTCCCGTCGGTGGACGACGCCCGCTGACACGCGGGCCGCGCGACGGCGCGGCCCGCTTCCGGCGTCCGACACGTGGCGCGCCGCCTCAGCGTCCGGCGACGAAGGCCTGGGCCATGGAGCCGTCGGCCTTGGCGATGCCGAAGGTCAGGAAGCTGGCTTCCGAGTTGAGCTTGGCAATGCCTTCGAAGCGCACCGGAGCCTCGCCGCTGCAGCTCTCGACCAGGGCCACCTCGTACACCGCGGTGGCGCCATAGGGCGTGACGCTGCCGTCGTAGCTGCAGCCCGGCGTGCGCAGGCCCGCCAGGCGGCCGGCGCCGTCGATGGTCCAGGCGCCGGTGATGCTGCCGCCCGCCTGGGTGAAGTTCCAGGTGCCGGCCACGGCGGCCGCGGTGGCGGCGACGCCATAGCGCGCGTCGGGGGCCAGGTCCAGCGTGCTACTCGCGCCGCCACGCACGGCGCTCACCCGCCAGGCCGAGGCCGAGGCGGCGCCCGCGTTGAAGTCGACGCTGCCGCCCGCGCGGCCGTCGGCTTCGTAGCGCGTGCCGCTGCCGGAGTAGCCGTCCGCCGAGGCCGCCAGCCGGCCCGTGACCAGGCCGCGCAGGCCGCCCACGGCGTCCTCGTGCAGGAAGACCCAGGTGCGGCCGTCGTCCAGCACCACCGCGCGGGCATAGGCCGCGTCCAGGGCGGAGCCGGCGATCGCGCCGTTCCAGAAGCCCTGCGCCATCGGCAGGGGAGCGGCGGGCTCGCCGTCGCCGCCGCCGCCGCCACCACTGCCGCAGCCGGCGAGGACCAGGGCCAGGGCGAGGCCCGCGAGGGAAAAATGCTTGCGCATGGAATGTCCTTTGTCGATTCGTTGAAAACGGAGGTGGATGCGGGCCATGGCCCTCAATCCCACATGTTGGTCCCCGCCGGCACCACCGGCGTGTCGGCGACATAGCCGATGAAGCCCAGTTGCGCGCGCGCGGCCACGCCCTCGGCGACGATCTGCTGGTCGCCGGCGGCGCTGTGGTCGAACTCACCGCCGTCCTGGATCACGAAGTCCAGGCGCAGCTTGTCGCCCACCACCGTCATGCTGCCGCCATAGGCCTCGCTGGCCAGGTTGACCAGCACACCGGCGGCGTTGACCGCCCAGTAGCCGTTGACGCCCAGGCTGCTGTCGACGAACAGGCTGAAGCGCTCCAGCCCGCCCGGATCCGACACCTGCGCAGTGAAGCCCAGGGCGCCGACCGGCGCCTGCGCCCACGAGGGCAGCTGCGAGGACCAGGCCTGCGCGTGCAGGTCGGTCACGCGGTCGGTGCTGCCTTCGCGCACGCTGCCATCGATCGAGTCGGCCACCAGCGTCACGTAGCTGGCCGCCCCACCGTCGGCGCGCGGCAGCGGCATCGAGGCCACCCCCGGCTGCAGCGTGTCCTGCACGCCGTCGCCGTTGCCGTCACCCCGCGCACCGCCGCTGCCGATGCCGGGGACGCCGGCCTCGACGTCCAGCGGCACGCCGTTGCCGTCAGTCACCACGGCAGTCGGCACCGCCGCGGCCACGCGCTCGGGATGGCCGAAGCCGTCGATGTACGTCGCCACCACCGAGATCGAGCGGCCGATGTCGGCGGCGCCGATGCGGTATTCGCTGCCGGTCGCGCCCTCGATGTCCTGGCCGTCGGCCTGCCACTGGTAGTGCACCGTGGTCACGCCGTCGGGGTCGGCGATCGTGTTGGAGGCCACCAGCACCTGTCCCAGCTCGGGGGTGCCGGTGATGGTCACGTCGCCCGTGGGCACGTCGTTGACGTTCTCCACCGCGGCGGTCGCGTCGCTGGCCACGCTCTCGGTCGTGCCCTCCGCATCGGTGTAGCTGGCCACCACCGAGATCGCCTTGCCCACTTCCGCCTGCGTCAGCACGTAGCTCGCGCCCACCGCCAGCAACGCGCCGTTCGCGAACCACTGGTAGGTGACCGTGCCCAGGCCGTCGGTGTCGGTCAGCGCATGGCTGGCCGTCAGCGTCTCGCCCTGGCGCACCGTGCCGGTGATGGTGACGCTGCCCTGCGGCGCATCGTTCACGCGCGTCAGCACCACGTCGTTGCCGGTGCCGCCGCTGTAGGTGATGCGGAAGAGTTCGCCGCCCACGTACAGGGTCTGCCCTTCGGCCAGGCCGTCGAAGTGGCCCACGACCGCGTCGACACCGTCGTTGTCCATCAGCGTGATGCTGTCGCCCAGGCGCGGGTCGTAGCCCTCGCCCAGCTCCAGCCGCAGCGGCGTGCCGTCCAGCGTGATGGTGCCGCTGACGGTCACGGCCGTGGTGCCGTCGCCGCGCAGCGTCACCTGCAGGCCGTCGTCGTCCTGCAGCGCCAGGCCGCCGACCACGTCGATGGTTCCCGCGCCTTCGTTGACCAGCTGCACGTTGCCGTTGCCGCTGGTGTCGACGCTGATGCGCTCGCCCGCCGCCAGGTTGGAAACCACGGCCACCGGGCCGCTGCCACCCAGCGTGAGGGTGCTGCCGGCATCGAGGTCGCGCACGGTCACCACGCCGGTGCCGGTGTTGGCCACGCCGAGGTCCCCGGCCGGGTTGCGCACCTCCACCGCGCCCGCGCCCGTCGCCGTGAACTGCGCGCCGTGCGCCAGCCCGTCCACCGACACGGGGCCCGTGCCC
>JAEZKX010000414.1 GCA_023436025.1 Pseudomonadota bacterium
CCGACCCGGCCACCTGCGAGATGTCGGTGGACCTGGTGCGCCAGGAGATCGTGACACCGGGCGACGGCCGCACGCTGCCCTTTGCCTTCGATCCGCTGCTGCGCGACATGCTGCTCAAGGGCCTGGACGCGGTCGGCCTGACCATGGAGAGCGCGCCGCAGATCCGCGACTTCGAGCAGCGCTACTTCGCAGAGCGCCCCTGGCTGAACGCGCACCACGCGCCATCGTAAGGTGCGCTCGGGCAGCGGGCGCACCGTCGCCGCCGACCGGCTGGGCGCCGCGGCCACCACGGAAATTCCAAAGCGGGACTTCCGAATTTCATGGTCCTGCCATGCGCCATCATCGGGCGACCGGCGTATCGGCGTGGAGTTCAAGCGTGTCCATACTCCGTTGGTCACGCCGTCGATGCGCATCGCGATGCAGGACCTGCGGCTGGACGCGCTGTACGTCGTCCATCCCGGCCGGCATCGGTTCCGGATGGCCGAAGGCATCGAGGCGGTGCTCCTGTGGGGCTTGCTGCCGGCGCGCTGAGGCGAAGGAGCGCCCTCGACCGCCGCCCGCAGCATCACCCCACGGAAACGTCCCTCAGGCCGCGCGAGCGCTCAACCGCGCAACTGCCTGCGCCGCTTCCACAGCGTCGTGCGCGAGATCCCCAGCTCCTGCGCCGCGGCGCCGATGCGGCCCCCCGAGGCCTCCAGCGCGCGCTCGATCTGGGCCAGTTCGGCCCGCTCGCGCGCGCTGGCCAGGGTATGGGCCTGGGGTTCGTCGAGGGCGCGCTCCGGGAAGATGTCGGTCGAACCCAGCACCTTCACATCGGCCAGGGCCACCGCGCGTTCCAGGCGGTTGCGCAGTTCCCGGACATTGCCAGGCCACGGATGGGCCAGGCACGCGGCCACCGCGCTTTCGTCCAGCGTCGGGACGGGCACGCCCATCTCCGCGCAGGCACGCCGCAGCAGGATGGTGGCCAGCGGCATGATCTCGTCCGGCCGCTCGCGCAGCGGCGGGATGCGCAGCTCCACCACCGCCAGCCGGTAGTAGAGATCCTCGCGAAAGGTGCGCGCGGCGATGCCCGCCTGCAAGTCGGCATTGGTCGCGGCAACGATGCGGCCACGGAAACGCTGGTCGCCCTTGGCGCCCACCGGCCGGAAGATCCCGTCCTCCAGCACGCGCAGCAGGGCGGTCTGCAGGCGCGGCGCCAGTTCGCCGATCTCGTCGAGGAACAGGGTTCCTTCGCCCACTTCCTCGAAATAGCCCATGTGCCGCTGCAAGGCGCCGGTGAAGGCGCCACGTTCGTGGCCGAAGAACTGGCTCTCCATCAGCTCCGGGGGAATGGCGCCGCAGTTCACCGCCACGAAGGGTGCATCGGCGCGCCGGGAGGCAGCGTGCAGCATGCGCGCCGCCACCTCCTTGCCGACGCCGGTCTCGCCGCGCAGCAGCACCGGGGCATGGACTTTCGCGAGCCGCTCCAGGTCCTGGGCCAGGCGGGCGGTGGCAGCCGAGAGCCCGAGGCGCGGCTGGACGTCGGCTTCCTGCAAGTCGGGCACGGCGAGTTCGCGGATGCGATCGAGCAGCACCTCGATGTCGAAGGGCTTGGTCAGGTAGTCGTCGGCGCCGGCGCGCACCAGCCGCACCGCCTGCCGCAGGTCGGCATGCGCCGTCATGAAGACGATGGGGGTGCGGCCCAGGTAGGGCAGGGCCTGCCGGTAGCAGTCCTCGCCAGAGCCATCGGGCAGGCGGATGTCGGCGACGACGAAGTCGGGGGCCTCGCGCCGCATGGCGGCAAGCGCCAGGGCGCAGGTGCCCACCAGCTGCGGCCGCATGCCTTCGAGCCGCAGGCGCTGGATGAGCGCACCCCCGAGGATGAGGTCGTCTTCGATCACCAGCACGCGCGGCGAGGCGGCGGGGGCGTTCATGCGATTTCCTTCTCTTGCGGGCCGGCGTCCAGCGGAAACGCCAGCGCGATGAGCGTGCCGCGGCCGGAACGGGCCCGCACCGCGACCCGGCCGCGCAGGCGCTGCACCAGCCGCACGACGACGGCGACGCCGAGGCCGCTGGCGCGCAGGTCGACCGCGTCGCCGCGCTCCAGGCGCCGGGCCATCTCGGGCGACATCCCGCAGCCCTGGTCCTCGACCTCCACCTGCAGCTGCCCCTGCTCGAGCCGGCAGCGCATCGCCACCATGCTACCGGGGCCGGAGGCCTTGATGGCATTGAGCAGCAGGTTCAGCAGCACCTGCCGCACCTCGCCGCCGGCCACCGCGACGGGCGCGGGCAGGTCCGCCTCCACCTGTACCGTCACGCCGGCGCTGCGCGCCTGCGGTGCCACCAGCCGCTGCACGTCGCGCAGGTCCTCCATGCCGAACTGCGGCTGCTGGTCGGGCTGGCGGTAGGTACGCAGGGTCGCGTCCGCCACGTCCACCAGGGCCCGCAGCCCGCGCTCCATGAAGTCCAGCGCTTCCCGGCGCGTGCTGGGCTCATCGCCGAACTTGCGCAGCGTCTCCACCGCCGTCAGCGTGCCGGCCAGCGGATTGCGGATCTCGTGCGCCAGCGTCGCCGCCATGCGCCCCAGCAGCGCCTCGCGTTCGCGCTGCGCCATGCCCAGCAGCAGCGCTTCGCGCTCCCGCACCTTCTGGACCATGGCGTTGTAGGCCTGGAACAGCTGGGCGGCCTCCGGGTCCTCGTTGGCACGGCGGTCCAGCGCGATGGGCGTCGAGCCCGGCACCGCCGCCTCCCGCAGGTGGCGAGTCAAGAGGGTGGTGGGCCACTGGATGCGCCGCACCAGGTACAGCCCCATGACGGCAAAGGCGATGCTCGCCAGCACGGTGGCCAGCACCACGCTCCAGGTCCAGGCGCGCCGCTCGGCCGCGTACTCCGAGATATCGAGCTTGGCCGCGACCTTGAGCTCGCGCGCGCCATCCCACGGCAGCAGGCGCGGGTCGCGCAGCGGGCGCCAGATCCAGAAGCTGCCCGAGGCCGCGTCGATCTCCTGGCCAGCCGCCGATTCGCCCAGGCTGCGCGGCGGGTGACCCTGGGACAGGCCGGGACGGTCGGCCGAGGCCAGCACGCGGCCGGCCGTGGTCAGCACCATCAGCCGGCGGTCCACCAGCCCCTGGTGGATCCGCAGGGCCTCCTCCAGCGCCGCCTGGACGCCGGCGACGTCGCGCTGCACGGCCGCCGGCAGCACCGCGGCCGACAGTCCGTCCAGGTAGATCTGGCCCATGCGCTGCAGCTGGTGCTCCATCTGCCGCGTCGCGCCCGCCACCGCGATGTAGAGCGCCGCCAGCGAGGCGACCAGGATCATGGCGCCGGCCGCCAGCGGCAGGCGCGTCGCCATCGGCAGGCGCGGCAGCCAGCGCGCTTTCGGGGATCCGGCAACGGGGGAAGGCATGAGGCACTGTACCCGCGCGGGCAGCCTGCCTTCACCCGCAGCCGGCCTCCGGTCGGGGTCAGCGGACGACCTGGACCGGCCGCTGGCCCGGCCAGGCCAGCCGGCTCGCCACGTCCACCCGCAGGTCGAGCACGCCCTGGTCGAACCAGAGGCCCTCGGCCGCGACGATGCGGGTGCCCGGGTCGCAGAACGCGCCCAGCAGCTTGCGCGGCCGGCCCTCCAGGAGTTGCACGCTCCAGGCCAGTTCCGCCTGCACCGCCGCCGCCTCGAACCGCTGCATGGCATCGGCGGCGGCGGCCCGCGCCTGCTGGATGCGCCGGTCGCGCATCTGCTGCGCATGCCAGCCGGCGCCGATGGGCACCGGCCCCACGTTGGACAGCCGCGGCACATCGATGACCGCCACCGCGCACAGCTCGGCGCCATGGGCCCGCGCCAGGCGGATGCCCTCGTCGATCAGGCGCACGAGGCCCGGCCCCGCGGCCAGCGCCAGCACGATACGCCGCGGGCGGTCCTGCGCCCCGACCCGCGGATCGGACCGCTGCAGGTCGTCGAAGCTGCCGCGCGCGAGCACGCCTTCCAGCGCGTCCTGCCGGGTGCCGCGCCACATCGGCACGCCGCTCACGTAGCCGGCCCGGCCGATCAGGTGGCCCGCGACCGGCGTGGTCATGAGCAGGAACAGCACCGCGAGGACCGCCTTGATCCAGGTGGATGCGCTGCCGTCGATGGCGGCCACGCCCAGCAGCACCAGTCCGCTGCCGGCCACGCCGGCCTTGGTGGCCGCATGCATGCGCATGAAGAAGTCGGGCAGCCGCACCACGCCGAGGGCGGCGACCAGGCAGATGGCCGCGCCCGCCAGCACCAGGAGCGCGCCGATCCAGGCGCTCATTGCTGCGCTCCGCCGCCCACCGAGCCGCGGGCGATGAAACCGGCGAAGGCCACGGTCGCGAGGAAGCCGACCAGCGCCACCCCCAGGGCGATGTCGATGAAGGCGGCCGTGCCGGACTCGAGCGCCGCCAGCGCGGCCGCGGCGACGCCGAGCAGGCTCAGCATGTCGAGCGCGATCACGCGGTCGGCCGAGCTCGGGCCACGCACGATGCGGATGGCCGAGGCCAGGACCGCGGCGGCCAGCAGGACCGCCGCCGCCACCACCACCACCATGTGCCAGGTTTCACTCATGGAAGGACCTCCATCACGTGCTTCTCGAATCCGGACTTGATTTGCTCCACCAGGCCGTCGGACAGCGACAGGGCATGCACGTAGAGCACCGAGCGGTCGTCGGACACGTGCAGGCTGGTGGTGCCCGGCGTCAGGGTCACCAGGTTGGCCAGCAGGGCGATGCCAGCTTCGCTGCGGATGTCCAGGGGCACGGCCACGATGCCGCTGCGGTCCACGCGCGATGGCCGCAGCACCGTGCGGACCACGTCCTGCACCGACAACACCAACTCGCGCGCGAACAGCACGCCCAGCCGCAGCCAGGCCAGGAATCGGCGCCATGCGTTCATGGTTGTGCTCCCGCGCCGCCATCCGTCTGTGCCGGCCGGGGCAGCACCGCCTCCAGGTAGGCCGATGGCTGCAGCAGTTGTTCCGCCGCCTGCACCGAGAACGCCAGGAAGGGCTGGACCCACAGGCCGATCGTGAGCGTCAGCGCCGCCAGCGCCGCGATGGGCGCCAGCATGGCCCAGCGCGCCCGGCCCTCGGCGCGCCAGCGCGAGGCGCTGCGGGTCGACAAGGCGGTCGGCGATTTCCAGAAGGCCTCGTTCCAGATCTTCAGCATGGAGTACAGCGTCAGCGCGCCGACCACCAGCGCCACCGTGCCCAGGACCACGTGGCCCGCCCCCAGGCTGGCGCGCACCACCACGAACTTGGCCCAGAAACCCGACAGCGGCGGCAGCCCCGCCAGCGACAGCGCCGGCACCGCGAACAGCAGCGCCAGCAGCGGCGCCGTGCGGTGCAGGCCGCCGATCTCGCGCAGGTGGAAGGAGCCGCCCGCGCGGGCGATGGCCCCGGCCACCAGGAACAGATTGGCCTTCACCACGATGTGATGCAGCACGTAGAGGACGGCGCCGCCCAGCGCCAGCGGCGTGGCCACCGCCAGGCCCACCACCATGTAGCCGATCTGGCTGATGATGTGGAAGGAGAGGATGCGCCGCACGTCATAGTGGGCGGCCGCGCCGAGCACGCCGGTGACCATGGTCAGCACGGCGATCACGCCGACCATGGGGCCGATCAGGTCGTTGTGCGGCATGAACAGCAGCGTGAAGCAGCGCAGGATGGCGTAGACGCCCACCTTGGTCAGCAGCGCAGCGAAGATGGCGGCCACCGGCGCGCTGGCCGTGTGGTAGGCCGCCGGCAGCCAGAAGAACAGCGGGAACACCGCCGCCTTGGCGCCGAAGGCGAGCAGGAACAGCACCGCGAGGGCGGCCACCAGGCCCTGGTTGTCCACCCGCGGCAGCGTGCGGGCCAGGTCCGCGAGGTTGAGCGTGCCGGTCAGGCCGTAGAGCAGGCCGACGCCGAGCAGGAAGAGCGTGGTCACCAGCAGGTTCAGCACCACGTAGCGGATCGCCGCGTCCAGCTGCGCGCGGGTGCCGCCCTGCGCCAGCAGCCCGAAGGACGCGATCAGCATGATCTCGAACCAGACGTACAGGTTGAACAGGTCGCCGGTGAGGAAGGCGCCGCACACGCCCAGCAGCAGGCCGTGGTAGAGCGGATGGAACCAGGGCTGCTCGCGCTCGCGCGGGCCGTCGGCCAGGCTGAAGACCGACACCGCCAGGGCCATCAGGCCGGTGATCACCACCATCGCGGCGCCCAGCCGGTCGGCCACGAAGCTGATGCCGAACGGCGCTTCCCACGCGCCCAGCTGCGTGGCCAGCACGGTGCCGTTCATCACCTGTGCCAGCAGCGCGAGGCTGGCCGCGAACAGCGCCACCGAGCCGGCCATGCTGATGCCGCGCTGCAACGCGGGCCGCCGCGCGCAGGCCGCGCACAGCCCCAGCGTCAGCAGCGGGATGGCGATGGGAAGCAGCAGGGCCAGGTGCGGCGTCATGCCCGCGTCTCCTGCGGAGGGCCCTGCACCTGCGCCTCCGCGGCGCCCATCTGGTCGGGATCCAGCGTGTCGAGCGCCTGGTGGGCGCGCTCGAACAGCACGGCCGCGAAGGCGACCAGCGAGAAGGAGATGACGATGGCCGTCAGGATCAGCGCCTGCGGCAGCGGATTGGCGCTGGTGGCCAGCACGGTGCCGCCCTCGGGCACCAGCGGCGCCACCGGGGAGCCGAGCCGGCCCGCCACGAAGATCGCCAGGTTGACGGCATTGCCCAGCACCAGCAGGCCCAGCACCATGCGCAGCAGGTTGCGCGCCATGACCAGGTAGACCGCGACGGCGAGCATCACGCCGAAGACGAGGGCGTACAGCGTTTCCATTCAGCGCTCCGGCAGATAGGAAGAGACGAAGCCGGTCACGGCGCCGACCACGGCGAAGTAAACGCCGATGTCGAACACCAGCGTCGTGCCCAGCGCGATGCCGAAGGGCCCGCTTCCCCACTGGTGGGTGAGAAAGGGCTGCCCGAGGGCGATGCCGGCCAGGCCGGACACCAGCGCCAGCACCAGGCCGATGGCGGCATGGGTGGCGGGCGCCAGGCGCAGGGTGCGCAGCAGGATCACGCGGCCGCGCGCCACGCCGTGGACGGCCAGGCCGGCGCCGGCGACCAGGCCGCCGATGAATCCGCCGCCCGGCTCGTTGTGGCCGCGCAGCAGCAGGTACCAAGAGAACGCCAGCGCGACCGGCAGGATCAGCCGGCTCGCGTTGTGCAGGACAAGCATGTTCATCGCGTGTCCTCCTGCGCGCGGGCGTTGCGCCGCGCAGCGCCCGCCATGACGGCGGCCGCGGCCATGGCCGCCAGGGCCAGCACGGTGATCTCGCCCAGCGTGTCCAGGGCCCGGAAGTCCACGATGATCACGTTCACCAGGTTGCGGCCGTGCGCCAGCGGCACGCTCGCCTCGCGGAAGAAGGCGGAGACCCGGTCGTCGAAGGGCGAGGCCAGCACCGACAGCAGCAGCGCCGAGCCCATCACGCCCACCAGCGCCGCGATGCCGGCGTCACGCCGGCGCTGCGCGGGCGGCCGTGCGTCCGGTCCGCGGTAGGACATGCGGCCGACGATGGCCAGCAGCACGACCACGGCGACGGCTTCGACCGAGAACTGCGTGAAGGCCAGGTCCGGCGCGCCGTGGAACAGGAACACCAGCGCCACCGCGAAGCCGGCCAGGCCGGCGGCGACGATGCCGCGCATGAAGTCGCCCGCCCGCAGGACGGCCCACGACGCCAGCAGCAGCAGCACCGGCAAGCCCGCATGCAGCGTCCAGTGTTGCGGCCAGCCGGGCCAGGCCCAGCCGCCGCGCCCGGCCAGCGTGGCCAGCACCGCGACCGCGCAGACCACCAGCGTGCGGCCGACGTAGTCGCGCAGGCTGCGTGACTGGATCAGGTTGGTCTGCCAGGCCGCGAGCCGCTGCAGTCCGCGCAGCGCGCGGTCGTAGCCGGCGTCGGGACCCAGGCGTTCGACGGCGGTACGGGCGGCCAGCGCGCGATGGATGGGGTCCCATTGCCAGTAGACCAGGGCCCCCAGCGCGAAGGTCAGCCCGCTCAGGACCAGCGGTGGCGTGATGCCGTGCCACAGCTTCAGGTCGATCTCCACCGTCCGCCCGGCGATGGCCAGCGCCGCCGCCCGCGCCAGGTCGGCCACCAGCCAGGGCGCGATCCCGAGCGCAAGCCCGGCCACGGCCAGCACCGCGGGGCCGAACCACATGGCCCAGGGT
>JAEZKX010000443.1 GCA_023436025.1 Pseudomonadota bacterium
AAGCCGCGCAGGGCGTCGACGCTGGTGTTGGCGATGACGCGGGCGCGCGCCGCGGCGATCGCATGGTCCAGGGTCGGCTGGATCGGCGTGCGCGCCTCCAGCTGCTGGCGCGACTGCATCTCGGCCGCGCGCTCGGTCGTCATCGGGTGGCTGCGCAGGTAGGGATAGGCCCCGTTGTCGTTGAGGCGCGCGGCCTGCTGCAGCTTGTCGAACATGGTGACGAAGCCCTGCGGGTCGAAGCCCGCCTGCGTCATCACGCCCAGTCCGATGCGGTCGGCTTCGCGTTCCATGTCGCGCGAGAAACCCAGCTGCTGCGAAGCGGCCAGCCCCTGGCTGCCGGTGACCACCGCCCGCCCCAGGTCCGGGTTCTTGCTGGCGGCCATGGCCCCGAGGATCATGGCGGCCACCACCAGCGGCGCCTGCCGGTTCTGCTGCTCGGACATGCGCGAGACATGGCGCTGGGTCACGTGCACCAGCTCGTGCGCCAGCACGGCGGCCAGCTCGTCGCGGTTGGCCGTGGCGCTCACCAGGCCCAGGTGCAGGCCCAGCCAGCCGCCCGGCACGGCGAAGGCGTTGATCGTGCGGTCCTTGCCGAGCAGCACCTGCCAGGCGAAGCGCTCCTCCAGCTCGCTGGTGAGCTCGCCGCGGGCCCGCGCGGCCGCCATCAGCTTGTCCCAGATGCCCTGGACATACTCCACCAGCACCGGGTCGTCGATGTAGTCCGGGTCGCGGTAGAGCTCGCGGGCGATCTTCTCGCCCAGCTTGCGCTCGGCCCCGGTGCTCAGGTCGCCGGCGTCGCCCAGGGCCGGCAACTGCGCGCCCGCCGGCGGCACCAGCAGGGCGGCGCACAGGGCCAGCAGCGTGGCGGTGCGGCGGGGGAAGCGGGAAGACAGGGTCAAAACGAATCCAGCGGCAGATAGCCGACGATGTCGGCACTGCGGTCGTCCAGCAGGACGGTCCAGGCCTGCTCCTTGCGGGCGACCAGCGGCAAGTATGCCGTTGCCGCGGCTGTCCGTCCGGCCTGGCGGAGAACCTCGTCGATCTCGGCCGCATGCTGCGGGAACCGGCTCTTGAGCTGCGCCACCGGCCGGGCGGCCTGGGTCACCCGCCGGCGCGCGGCGTCGTAAGTCTCCCACAGGTCGGGACGGGCTGCCAGCGCCACGCCCTGCAGTGCCTGCAGGGTGGTGTCCATGCGCTCCTGCTCGTCGCGGAAGGGGCGCACCGCCAGCAGGGTGGGACCGCCCAGCGGGGCGTAGTCGACACCCGGGGGCACCCGGGACTCGAGGTTCTCCGGGATGTCGATGCGGTGCACGACGCGGAAGCGGTCGAACTCGAACACCATATGCACCGGCCGGGCGAGCTGCACCGCGTGCAGGCCGTAGGCCAGTCCGGCCAGCTGCAGCACCGCGATCACCGCGAAGTCGCGCGCCAGCACCGCGCGGCCCTTGCTGCGGTCGAAGATGGCGAAGGTGATCAGCGGCCCCAGCACCACGTCGACGGCGACCACCAGCAGGAACAACTCGCGGCCGCCCGAGACGACGCGGTAGGGGTAGGGGTACCAGACGGCGAACACCAGCAGGCCCGCCAGCAGCGCGACCAGCGCGCTGAGGCCGAGGTGGACCAGCGCGGCACGCAGGCGGTCGCCCCAGTCGAAGGTCGATTTATGATGGCCGGAGAGGATGAACGACATGAGCGGTCTGACGCATTTCGATGAACACGGGCAGGCCCACATGGTGGACGTGGCGTCCAAGCCCGCGACCCGCCGGGTGGCTGTCGCGCGGGGCCGGATCGCCATGCTACCGGCTACGCTGGCGATCATCCAGTCGGGGACGGCAAAGAAGGGCGACGTGCTGGGCATCGCCCGCATCGCCGGCATCCAGGCCGCCAAGAAGACCAGCGACCTGATCCCCCTGTGCCACCCCCTGGCGCTGACCCGGGTGGCGGTCGATTTCGAGCTGGAGGATTCCGCCGTGGCTTGCACGGCGACGGTGGAGACGGTGGGGCCCACCGGCGTGGAGATGGAGGCGCTCACCGCCGTCAACGTTGCCCTGCTGACGATCTACGACATGTGCAAGGCGGTGGACCGCGGGATGACGATCACCGACGTGAAGTTGCTGGAGAAGCACGGGGGGAAGTCGGGCAGCTACGTGGCCGCCTGACCGCGCTTGCGGGGCTATTGCGGCGGCGCCACCTGCAAGGCCCGCCGGTTCGCCTGCCGCCACTTCTCGAAGTCCTCCGGAAAGGCGGCGCGGTACCGTGCCAGGTGGAGCAGCGCCTGGTCGTCCTGCCGCAGCAGGGTGGCGCTTTCGATGGCGCGCTCGATGATGCGCGGCTCCGGGGAGTAGTGCAGCAGCGCCTCCGACTGCGCGCGCACCCAGTCGGCATTGCGCGGGGTCAGCGTGGAGAGGGTGAGGTCGGCAAACGCCGCCTGGCTGCGGAACAGCCAAGAATGGCGGGCGTGCGCCAACGGGTCTTCGCGCCAGCGGGCGACCCGTCGTTCGGGCTCCAGGTAGACCTGGCTCACGCGGTGGTAGTCCCAGGCGGCATGGAGGGCGGTGGCAGCCAGTACGCCAGCCACCAAGGGGCCCAGGGGCAGCGAGCTGGCTGCGTCTTCCCGCGATGCCGCCGGCAGCAGCAGCCAGCCCACGGCGATCCCCGTGGCGAGCTGGAAGGGGCCGTACCAGAGCGGGTATTCGAGCAGGCTGTGCAGGGCCACCAGCGCCAGCACGGCCCAGGCCAGCTGGCGCAGCGGCTCGCGCTCGCGCCAGGGC
>JAEZKX010000451.1 GCA_023436025.1 Pseudomonadota bacterium
GTCCTCGCTTGCAAGCGAGGACGCGCCCTTCAAGGGGAATGAGATTTTTTATCTTACCCCCGATTCCCAGCCCCGTCATGCCCGCCACCAACCCCGCTCTGGGCACGCCTGCCCCGCATGATGGATAATCTGCCCTAAGCAAAAACAGGAAACACCATGAACGTACCCATTGAACCCATCAAACTCACCTCGTTTTCCCATGGCGGCGGCTGCGGCTGCAAGATCGCGCCGGGCGTGCTGTCGGAAATCCTCAAGGGCACCGCCCGCATGCCCCTGCCCCAGGAGCTGCTGGTGGGCATCGAGACCTCGGACGACGCGGCGGTCTACAAGCTCAACGACGAACAGGCACTGATCGCCACCACCGACTTCTTCATGCCCATCGTCGACGATCCGTTCGACTTCGGCCGCATCGCCGCCACCAACGCGATCTCCGACGTCTATGCCATGGGCGGCCGGCCCATCATGGCGCTGGCGCTGGTGGGCATGCCGATCAACGTGCTGGGCACGGCCACCATCGGCCGCATCCTGGAAGGCGGCGAAGCGGCCTGCCGCGCCGCCGGCATCCCCATCGCCGGGGGCCACACCATCGACTCGGTGGAGGCGATCTACGGCCTGGTGGCCCTGGGCCTGGTGCATCCGGACCGGGTGAAGCGCAACGCCGATGCCCGCGCGGGCGACGTGCTGGTGCTGGGCAAGCCGCTGGGCGTGGGCGTGCTGTCGGCGGCGCTGAAGAAGCAGCAGCTCGACGCCGCCGGCTACGAACGCATGATCGCCACCACGACCAAGCTCAACACGCCGGGGCCGGACCTGGCCGCGCTGCCCGGCGTGCACGCGCTCACCGACGTCACCGGCTTCGGGCTGGCCGGCCACGCACTGGAACTGGCGCGCGGCGCGAAAGTGTCGGTGCGCCTCGACTGGCAGTGCGTGCCGCTGCTGCAGGGCGCGCGCGCGCTGGCGCAGGCCGGTTTCGTCACCGGGGCGTCGGGCCGCAACTGGGCCGGCTACGGCCACGAGGTCGCGCTGCCCGAAGGCTTCGCCGATGTCGACCGCGCGCTGCTGACCGATCCGCAGACCAGCGGCGGGCTGCTGGTGTCGTGTGCGCCAGAGGCCGCGCAGGAAGTCCTGGCGGTGTTCCACCGGCACGGCTTCGGCGAGGCGGCGGTGGTGGGCAGCGTGGAAGCAGGCGGCGCCGCGCACCCGCTGTCCATCGCCGCCTGAGAACCTGGGCGACACGGCTCCCTCCCCGGGGGAGGAGGGAGCCGGTGACCGTCACGCCTTGTCGGCGTAGCGCACGTCGAAGCGGTCCAGGTCCATCACCTTGGTCCAGGCCGCGACGAAGTCGCTGATGAAGTGCGCTTCACCGTCGGCGGCCGCGTAGACCTCGGACAGGGCCCGCAGCTGCGCGTTGGACCCGAAGATCAGGTCGGCCAGCGTGGCCGTCCAGCGCAGTTCGCCGGTCTTGCGGTCCGTGCCTTCGAACAGGCCCGGCTGCGTTTCGGATTTCCTCCAGGCCGTGCGCATGTCCAGCAGGTTGCGGAAGAAGTCCGGCGTCAGGGTGCCGACACGGTCCGTGAACACGCCGTGCCTGGTGTTGCCGCTGTTGGCGCCCAGGGCACGCATGCCCCCGACCAGCACCGTCATCTCGGGTGCCGTCAGCGTCAGCAGGCTGGCCTTGTCGATCACGCCGGCGGCCACCTTGTCCTCCGCGCCCTTGCGAATGAAGTTGCGGAAGCCGTCGATGGCCGGCTCCAGCACCTCGAAGGAGTTGACGTCGGTCTGCTCCAGCGACGCGTCGGTGCGGCCGGGCGTGAACGGCACGTTCACGTCGTGGCCCGCCTTGCGCGCGGCGTCCTCCACCGCGGCACAGCCGCCCAGCACGATGAGGTCGGCCAGCGACACCTTCTTGCCGCCCCCGGCCGTGCCGTTGAATTCCTGCTGGATGGCCTCCAGCCGCGCGAGCACCTGGGCGAGCTCCTGCGGATCGTTGGCCTCGAAGTCCTTCTGCGGGGCCAGCCGGATGCGCGCGCCGTTGGCACCGCCGCGCATGTCGCTGCCGCGGAAGCTGGAGGCCGACGCCCAGGCCGCCTTCACCAGCTGCTGGGTGGTCAGGCCCGAGGCCAGCAGCTTCTTCTTCAGCGCGGCGATGTCGTCGGCATCGACCAGCGGATGGTCCACCGGCGGCAGCGGGTCCTGCCACAGCAGGTCTTCCTTCGGCACCAGCGGGCCCAGGTAGCGCACCTTCGGGCCCATGTCGCGGTGGGTCAGCTTGAACCAGGCACGGGCGAAGGCATCGGCGAACTCCTCCGGGTTGGCCAGGAAGTGGCGCGCGATCTTCTCGTAGGCCGGGTCGAAACGCAGCGCCAGGTCGGCGGTGGTCATCATCGGCTGGTGGAACTTGCCGGGGATGTGCGCATCCGGCACGTTGCGGCCGGCATCGCCCTTGGGCTTCCATTGCTGCGCGCCCGCTGGGCTGTGCGTGAGCTCCCATTCGAATCCGAACAGGGTCTCGAGGTAGCTCATGTCCCACTTCGTCGGCGTCGGCGTCCACGCGCCTTCGAGGCCGCTGGTGATCGCATGCGCGCCCACGCCGGACTCGAAGCCGCTCTTCCAGCCCAGGCCCAGTTCCTCGATGTTGGCGCCCTCCGGTTCCGCGGAGAGGTGGTGCGCCGGGCCCGCGCCGTGGCACTTGCCGAAGGTGTGGCCGCCGGCGATCAACGCCACGGTCTCGTAGTCGTCCATCGCCATGCGGCCGAAGGTGTCACGGATGTCGCGCGCGGAGCCCAGCGGGTCGGGCTTGCCATTGGGGCCTTCGGGGTTGACGTAGATCAGGCCCATCTGCACGGCCGCCAGCGGGTTGGCCAGCTCGCGGTCGCCGCTGTAGCGTTCGTCGCCGAGCCAGGTGGACTCGGGGCCCCAGTCGGTCGGCAGCGGTTCCCAGATGTCCTCGCGGCCGCCGCCGAAGCCGAAGGTCTTGAAGCCCATGGACTCCAGCGAGACGTTGCCCGCCAGGATCATCAGGTCGGCCCACGAAAGCTTGCGGCCGTACTTCTGCTTGATCGGCCACAGCAGGCGGCGTGCCTTGTCGAGATTGCCGTTGTCGGGCCAGCTGTTGAGGGGCGCGAAGCGCTGCTCGCCCGAACGCGCGCCGCCGCGGCCGTCGAAGATGCGGTAGGTGCCGGCCGAGTGCCAGGCCATGCGGATGAAGAAGGGGCCGTAGTGGCCATAGTCCGCCGGCCACCAGTCCTGCGAATCCGTCATGAGGGCGCGCAGGTCGGCGATCACGGCATCCAGGTCCAGCGACTTGAATTCCTTGCGGTAGTCGAAGTCTTCCAGCATCGGATCGCCAAGGCCACCGTGCTGGTGCAGCACGCCCAGGTTCAGCTGGTCGGGCCACCAGTGGGCGTTGGTACGGGTCTTCGCGGGCTTCGCTCCGTGCGCGACGGGGCACTTGAGATCGGTTTCTGCGCTCATGCTTCACTCCTGTTGCTGGTCGTGCCTCCTCGCGAGGCCACCTGCTGTTAGGTTAAGCTGAGCAACGAGAGTTTCGGATTGAACGTGCTGAAGCCGGCCATAGGGGGCCGCTATGCACGGCCACCATGCGCCCCTGCGCGCAGCCGTCGGCGCAGCCGGCTCCAAGGCCTCGATGTCGGCGCAGGTGCAAAACCAGCGCACGATGGCGCCGGTCCCGTTGCGGATGCAATGCGCGCCCCGGCCTCGGTGATCGACGCCGCTGCGGTGCCCAAGCGATCGTCGATCCTCGCAGCGCGCTCCTGTGGCCAGACGGTGTCGCCACCCGGACCAGGCGCGCCCCTGGTCGTCCGGGTGGAAGAAGCCCTTCGCGGCTTCGTCATCGCTGCTGCCGTGGGCATGCCGGTGAACGCGTGCCAGCGGTCGTTGTCGCCCTCTGCGTGTGGCCGTCCGGGACAGGTCGACCATCTGCCCGCGTCGGCGGCCCTGTCCGCTTCACGCCATGCGGCCGCCCCTGGCTTCCTCGTGGCGACGGTCGTACGAACGACGGAGCCGGTCGGCTCGCGCAGGTGCCGGCGCCGTTCGAGACGCACATCGCCGCAGGGGGAATTCGAAGGGGCCTACCGGCCGATGCGGACGTGGCAGCCGATCTACCGATCGGCTCGGGAACGGCAGAAATGCAAAAGGCCGGACAGTCGTCCGGCCTTTTCGATTTGGTTGCGCGGGCAAGATTTGAACTTGCGACCTTTGGGTTATGAGCCCAACGAGCTACCAGGCTGCTCCACCGCGCGTCAGAGAGGGAGAGTATAGCGCATTTCGCGCGGGTTTCCGCGGTGCACCATCGTTGTTTGCGCATTTGCGTATTCGTGCGCGGGCGGCGCCTCAGCGTCGCGGCACCGCCCTCGCGCCGGCGGGCATTTCCGACAGCAGCACCAGCAGGCGCTGGACCTCGGGCCTCAGCGGTGCGACCGGCAGTGGCACGGCGGCGTGGAGCGCGGCTCCGCTGGGGTCGGTGCGGCCAAGGAGCTGCCTGCCGCAGTGGATGCAGCCCCACAGGCGCAACGCGGGCGCCAGCCGCATCCATCCTGCGCGCGGGATGCGCACCAGGTCGGGCGCCTCGCAGCAGACACCCTGGCCCCGGTCCATGGCGCGCTGCGCCGCGTCGGTCATGTCGGCCTCGTCGGCCATGTCGGCCATGTCGGCCATGTCGGCCAGGCCGGCCATGCCGGTGTCGGCGGAAAGCGGGCGGCGGGGCCCATCGGTGGCCGGGATCATGGGCTCGCTTCCTTCGGAGGCAGCGCCGGGCCGGCGCCATCCTGGGCCATTATTCGCGCCCGTGCGCAGCCGCAGAAGCTGGCGGAGTGCCTACCTGCTTTCATGTATCGAACGCTAGGCAAAGCCCTGAAAGCCGCCCAGTGGTGGAGGACGCAGACGCGCGCCAAAGGTAACATCCCGCAACAGCGCGGCAGTGCGCTGCGCGGCAGGAAGGACCGGACGTCATGGGGATCGCTGACCAGGCCAATGGCCAGCTCGACTTCCGCGAGCTGGCCGAGACCTGCCCGGTCGCCATCTTCCAGGTCGATGCGTCGGGCCGCTGCACCTATGCCAATGGCTGCTGCGCCCAGCTGCTGAACGTGGCCGATCCGCTGGGAACCGGCTGGCTCGAAGCCGTGCATCCGCTGGACCGCGCCGTGGCGATCGCCATGTGGCACCGCAGTTACGACAGCCTTGCCGTCGAGCGCGTACTGCGCATCGGCCGTCGCGAGGGCCCGGTCAGCCACGTCCGTCTGCGTGCGAGCCCCTTGCCCGCGCCCGGCGGCGGCGTGCGCGGCTACTGCGTCACGGCGGTGGACATCACGCCCTCGGCCAGCAGCGTCGAGCGGCTGGAGTCGACCAATGCCTTCCTGGCCCGTGCCGAGGCCATCACGGGCGTGGGCGGCTGGCGGTTCGACATCCGCACGCGCGCCCTGCTATGGACGAGCAACATGCGGCGCATCCACGAGTTGCCGGACGACTACGAGCCGCGTGGCGACGAGCATGTGAAGTACTTTCCGGCCGAGGCGCGCGAGCAGTTCGAGGCCGCCGTGCGGCAGTCCATCGCCACCGGCCAGCCCTGGGACCTGGTGCTGCCGATGCGCACGGCGCGCGGCCGCGAGATCTGGGTCCACTCCTGCGGCGAGCCCGAGCGCGACGACGGGCGCGTGGTCGCCGTCACCGGCGTGCTGCACGACGTCACCGAGGAGCGGCGGCGCATGGAGGAGCTGCGGGCGGCACGCGACGCCGCCGACACGCTCAACCGCGCCAAGACCGAGCTGCTTGCGATCATCAGCCACCGCGTGCGCACGCCGCTCAACGGCATCGTCGGAAACACCCAGCTGTTGCTGCTCGACGCGGCACTGGCACCGCAGGCGCGCACGCAGGTCGAACAGGTGGCCAGCAGCGCGCAGTCGCTGCTGGCGGTGGTCGAGGAGGTCCTGGGCACCGAAGGCATCGCGACGGGACGGCTGGCCAAGCCGGGCGCGGTCGAGGCGTCGGCCCGCCAGGCCGCTTTCGATTTCGCGGTCACCACGCCCCTGGGAGCGGTTCCGCGTCTGCTGCGCGTGCTGGTGGTGGAGGACAACCCCATCAACCAGGCGGTGGCGGCGGGCATGCTGCGGCACATCGGCTGCGGCCAGGTCGATGTCGCCAACCATGGTGGCGATGCCGTGCGCATGGCGACCGCGGACGCCTACGACCTGATCCTGATGGACTGCCAGATGCCGGTGATGGACGGCTACGAGGCCACGCGCAGGCTGCGCGCGGCGGGCTGCCGCGCGCTGATCGTCGCCGTCACCTCCACCGTCGTGCGCGGTGCACGCGAACGCTGCCTGGCGGCGGGCATGGACGAATACGTCAGCAAGCCGATCAACCTGGACAAGCTGCGCTGGGTGGTGGAGCGCGGCCGCACCGCCAGCGCGAGCACGCCGGCGTCGGACCTGGGCACGGCGCTCCCGTCGGCGGCGGCCGACCTGGCGGCCTTCCGTGCCCAGGCGCCACAACTGCTGGCTCGCCTGGCCGTCGCGGTGGCCACGCTGGAGCGGCCCCGCATCGGCACGCTGGTGCAGTCGCTGAAACGGGCCGCCCTGCGCGCCGGCGCCGACGAGGTGGCGGCCGATGCCGGCGCACTGGCCGATGCGGCCGCGAACGGCACGCCGCGGCAGGTGTCGGAATGCTTCGACCGGCTGGCGCGCGCCTGCGCCTTGCAACTGCGGCAATGGCCCGATGCGGCGGCGCCACCAGCGGCCACGGCGGCGCTTGAAGCCCCGTCGCCGGCGGCCGGCGATCCGGCGGGAATACCAGCGGCCCTAGAAGCCCCGTCGCCCGCGGCCAGCGATCCGGCGGGAATCCCGGCGCCGCCGTCCACGCCGGTGCAAGCCCTGCGCGGGCGCTGCATCGAAGCCTGCAAGCGCTGCACCACCCTCTGCGACGCGGAACTGCAGGCCGACACCCGCTACACGGCGCCCGGCACCCAGCCCTACAGCGCCTTGCACCTGTCGCTGGTAGCCTGCTCCTCGGTGTGTTCCATCGTTGCCTCCAGCGTCAGCACCGACCTGGGCAACGCCGTCGAGATGGCACGCTGGTGCGCCGATGTCTGTCGCGCCTGCCGCGACATCCTGCTGCTGCCGGAGCCGGGGCAGCCGCCGCGCGACCAGGTCATCGTGGCCTGCGAACATTGCGCCCAGGCCTGCAGCGCCCTGGCCGACGCCCTGGCCCACGCGGGCTGAGCCCGCAGGACGCCGCCCCAATGAAAAACGCCCGCTGCGAAGCGGGCGTCCTTGCCAGGGGCGGGAGAGCGCTTACTCGGAAGCGGCTTCGCCTTCGCCTTCGGTGGGCTCGGGGCGGTCGACCAGTTCGACCAGCGCCATCGGCGCGTTGTCGCCGACACGGAAGCCCATCTTCAAGATGCGGGTGTAGCCGCCCGGACGCGCCTTGTAGCGCGGACCCAGTTCGTCGAACAGCTTGCTGACGTTCTCGCGGTTGCGCAGGCGGTCGAACGCCAGGCGCTTGTTGGACAGCGTGCTTTCCTTGCCCAGGGTGATCATCGGCTCGATCACGCGGCGCAGTTCCTTCGCCTTCGGCACGGTGGTCTTGATGACCTCGTGCTCGATCAGCGAATTCATCATGTTGCGCAGCATCGCCTGGCGGTGCTCGCTGGTGCGGTTCAGTTTACGGAGGCCGTGGCCGTGACGCATGGTGTGGTTCCTTTCCTTATGAATCCCCCAGCCGGATCAGGTACTGGGGGGACACCAAAAAATCAAACTTCGAATACCGGACGCAAAGGTCGCGAAGACGACGCAGAGGTCGCGAAAGAAGCCAGGAAAACGTATTGGTTTTCCTTTTGCGACTTTTGCGAAACCTTTGCGCCTTTTGCGTCCGGCTATCCGTCTTCCTTAACGCTTGTCGAGCCCAGCCGGCGGCCACGACTCGAGCTTCATGCCGAGGGTGAGACCGCGCGAAGCCAGGACTTCCTTGATCTCGTTGAGCGACTTGCGACCCAGGTTCGGGGTCTTCAGCAGCTCGTTCTCGGTGCGCTGGATCAGGTCGCCGATGTAGTAGATGTTCTCGGCCTTCAGGCAGTTCGCCGAGCGAACCGTGAGTTCGAGTTCGTCCACCGGACGCAGCAGGATCGGGTCGAACTGCTGGCTGGAGCGCTGGACCGGCTGGTCGAAGGCCGCGAGTTCGCTGCCTTCCAGCTGTGCGAAGACCGCCAGCTGCTCGACCAGGATCTTGGCGGAGGCGCGCACGGCGTCCTCGGCGGTGATCGCGCCGTTGGTCTCGATCTCCATCACCAGCTTGTCGAGGTCGGTGCGCTGCTCCACGCGGGCGCTTTCGACCGTGTAGCTCACGCGCCGGACCGGCGAGAACGAGGCGTCGAGGACGATGCGGCCGATCGACTTGGTCGGCTCGTCGCCGTAGCGGCGCATCGTGCCGGGCACGTAGCCGCGGCCCTTCTCCACCTTGATCTGCATGTCGATCTTGCCGCCTTGCGACAGCGTGGCGATGACATGGTCCGGATTGATGATCTCGACGTCGTGCGGGGTCTGGATGTCGGCGGCCGTGACGACGCCTTCACCGTCCTTGCGCAGCGACAGCGTGACTTCGTCGCGGTTGTGGAGCTTGAACACCACACCCTTCAGGTTCAGCAGGATGCCCACCACGTCTTCCTGCACCCCGTCGATCGACGAGTACTCGTGCAGGACACCGGCGATGGTCACCTCCGTCGCCGCGTACCCGACCATCGACGAGAGCAGGACCCGGCGCAGCGCGTTGCCGAGCGTGTGGCCGTAGCCGCGCTCGAAAGGCTCCAGGGTCACCTTGGCGCGGTTGGTGCCAAGCTGTTCCACGTTGATGGACTTGGGTTTCAGCAGGTTGGTTTGCATGCAGGACTTTCCTCTCAATACCCCCGGCTCGTTACACCGGTAAGGCTGGGGCCCTGGCACCGTGCCCGGCCGCCAGGGAACTCAAAACGATCGCTTAGCGCGAATACAGTTCGACGATCAGCGACTCGTTGATGTCGGCGCCGAACTCGTCGCGGTCCGGCACCTTCTTGAACGTGCCTTCCGCCTTGTCGGCGTTCAGTTCGATCCAGGCCGGGATGCCGACCTGCTGGGCGAGCTGCAGCGCCTCGACCACGCGGTTCTGCTTCTTGGACTTCTCGCGCACCGCCACCACGTCGCCGGCCTTCACCATGTACGACGGGATGTTGACCGGCTTGCCGTTCACCGTGATGGCCTTGTGGCTCACCAGCTGGCGCGCTTCGGCGCGGGTCGAGCCGAAGCCCATGCGGTAGACGACGTTGTCCAGGCGCGATTCGAGCAGGAACAGCAGGTTGGCGCCGGTATTGCCCTTGCGGCGGTCGGCTTCCTCGAAGTAGCGGCGGAACTGCTTCTCGAGCACGCCGTACATGCGCTTGACCTTCTGCTTCTCGCGCAGCTGCAGGCCGAAGTCGGAGGTGCGCTGGCCGGACGTGCGGCCGTGCTGGCCGGGCTTGGAGTCGAACTTGGCCTTGTCGCTGATGGAGCGGCGGGCGCTCTTCAGGAACAGGTCGGTGCCTTCACGGCGGGAGAGCTTGGCCTTGGGGCCGAGATAACGTGCCACTTTTCTCTTTCCTTCAAATGACTACTGCGCCCGGAATGGCGCAGGAGCCGGCGGTGCGGACACCGCCGGCGGTGGGCTTGAACCGGCGGATCAGATCCGGCGGCGCTTCTGCGGACGGCAGCCGTTGTGCGGCACCGGCGTCACGTCGCTGATCGACGTGATGCGGATGCCCAGCGCGGCCAGCGCACGCACGGACGACTCGCGGCCCGGGCCGGGGCCGCGGATCTCGACGTCCAGGTTCTTGATGCCCTGCTCCATGGCAGCGCGGCCGGCCACTTCGGACGCGACCTGCGCGGCGAACGGCGTCGACTTGCGCGAGCCCTTGAAGCCCTGGCCACCGGAGGAGGCCCAGCTCAAGGCGTTGCCCTGGCGGTCGGTGATCGTGATGATCGTGTTGTTGAAGGACGCATGCACGTGGGCGACGCCGTCGCTGACGTTCTTGCGGACCTTCTTGCGCACGCGCTGCGCAGCGTTGTTGGCGGGAGCCTTTGCCATGGTCTATCTCTTTCCGATTATTTCTTGAGCGCCTGGGCAGCCTTGCGCGGACCCTTGCGGGTGCGGGCGTTGGTGCGGGTGCGCTGGCCGCGCATGGGCAGGCCGCGGCGATGGCGGAAGCCGCGGTAGCAGCCGATGTCCATCAGGCGCTTGATGTTCATCGTGGTTTCGCGGCGCAGGTCACCCTCGATGGTGAACTGGGCGATCTGGTCGCGGATCTTTTCCAGGTCGGCGTCGGACAGGTCCTTCACCTTCTTGGAATAGGGGATGCCCGTCGCTTCGCAGATCTTGCGCGCGCGCGTGCGGCCGATGCCGAAGATGGCGGTCAGGCCGATCTCCGCGTGCTGGTGCGGAGGAATGTTGATGCCGGCGATACGTGCCATGTCTGTTCCTTAACCTTGACGCTGCTTGTGCCGCGGGTCCGTGCAGATCACGCGGACGACGCCCTTGCGGCGGATGATCTTGCAGTTGCGGCAGATCTTCTTGACGGAAGCCGAAACTCTCATGCTCTTTCTCTCCTAATCTCTACCGGCGCCTACCTGGCCCGGAACACGATACGTGCCCGCGACAAGTCGTAGGGCGTCAATTCCACGGTGACCCTGTCACCCGGCAGGATGCGGATGTAGTGCATCCGCATCTTTCCCGAAATATGTCCGAGCACCGTGTGCCCGTTTTCCAGTTTCACCCTGAAGGTGGCATTGGGAAGGTTTTCAACCACTTCCCCCTGCATCTGGATGACATCGTCCTTGGACACTTTCAGCCACCGAGCTGCGTCTTGAAATTCGCTTTCTTCAACAGCGACTCGTACTGCTGGCTCATCAGGTAGTTCTGCACCTGCGCCATGAAGTCCATCGTCACGACCACGATGATCAGGAGCGAGGTGCCCCCGAAATAGAACGGGACGTTGTACTTCAGGATCAGGAACTCGGGCAGCAGGCAGACGAAGGTGATGTAGATCGCCCCCGCCAGCGTCAGGCGCGCCAGGATCTTGTCGATGTACTTCGCGGTCTGCTCGCCCGGGCGGATGCCCGGCACGAAGGCGCCGCTCTTCTTCAGGTTGTCGGCGGTTTCCCGGCTGTTGAACACCAGGGCCGTGTAGAAGAAGCAGAAGAACACGATCGCTGCAGCGTAAAGCATGACATAGATCGGTTGTCCGGGACTCAGCGTCGCCGCAATGTCCTTGAGCCAGCGTAGGCCATCGCCCGTGGAGAACCAGCTGACGATGGTGGCCGGCAGCAGGATGATCGACGAGGCGAAGATCGGCGGGATCACGCCGGCCATGTTCAGCTTCAGGGGCAGGTGCGACGACTGGCCGCCGTACACCTTGTTGCCGACCTGGCGCCGCGCATAGTTGACGAGGATCTTGCGCTGGCCGCGCTCGACGAACACCACGAACCAGGTGACCAGGGCGACCGTGGCCACGATGAAGATCGCCACGAGGGGACCCATCGCGCCGGTGCGCACCAGTTCCAGCAGTCCGCCGATGGCCGACGGCAGCCCCGCGGCAATGCCCGCGAAGATCAGGATCGAGATCCCGTTGCCGAGCCCGCGCTCGGTGATCTGCTCGCCCAGCCACATCAGGAACATCGTGCCGGCGGTCAGGCAGATCACGGCCGTCATGCGGAACACGAAGCCCGGCTCGATGACCAGGCCGGCCGTGCTTTCCAGCGCGACGGCGATGCCCAGCGACTGGAACAGCGCCAGGCCGAGCGTGCCGTACCGGGTGTACTGCGTGATCTTCCGGCGGCCCGCCTCGCCCTCCTTCTTCAGCTGCTCGAACGTGGGGACCACGTAGGTGAGCAGCTGCATGATGATGGAGGCCGAGATGTACGGCATGATGCCCAGCGCGAACACCGTGAAGCGCGACAGCGCCCCGCCCGAGAACATGTTGAACAGGCTCAGGATGCCGCCCTGCTGGCCCTTGAACAGCTGCGCGAGCTGCTCCGGGTTGATGCCGGGCACGGGGATGTGCGCGCCGATGCGGTAGACGACCAGGGCGAGCAGCAGGAAGACGAGCCGGCGACGCAGGTCGCCGAACTTGCCGGTCTTCGCGATCTGGGCTGCGGTTGCCAAAGTGCGTGTGCCCTTGTGCTTAGTTCAGCGAGCCGCCGGCCGCCTCGATGGCAGCCTTGGCTCCGGCGGTGGCGCCGATGCCCGTCAGCTTGACGGCCTTGGTCAGCTCGCCGGTCTTGATCACCTTGACGGTGGTCACGACCTGCGCGACCAAGCCGGCGCCCTTGAGCGTCAGCAGGTCGACCTCGGCGGCGCCCAGCTTCTCGAGCGCGGCCAGCGTGACCTCGCCCTTGAACTTCAGCGACTGCGACTTGAAGCCGCGCTTGGGCAGGCGGCGCTGCAGCGGCATCTGGCCGCCTTCGAAGCCGACCTTGTGGTAGCCGCCCGCGCGGGACTTCTGGCCCTTGTGGCCGCGGCCGGCGGTCTTGCCCAGGCCGGAGCCGATGCCGCGGCCGACGCGGCGACGCGCCTTCTTGCTGCCTTCGGCAGGCTTGATGGTGTTCAGTTCCATTACAGCACCTTCACCAGGTAGTCGATCTTGTTGATCATGCCGCGCACCGCCGGCGTGTCCTCGAGCTCGCTGACCGAATTCAGTCGGCGCAGGCCCAGGCCACGGACGGTGGCGCGGTGCGATTCCTTGGTACCGATCGGGCTGCGCACGAGCTGCACCTTCACGGTCTTCTTCTGTTCGTTGGCCATGACGACTCCTTTAGGCGGCGAAGATGTCTTCGACCGACTTGCCGCGCTTGGCCGCGACTTCGGACGCCGTGGTGGCGTTCTTCAGCGCGTCGAGCGTGGCACGGACCATGTTGTACGGGTTGGCCGAGCCGTGGCTCTTGGCCACGACGTCGGTGATGCCCATGACTTCGAACACCGCGCGCATCGGGCCGCCGGCGATGATGCCGGTACCCTTGGGGGCCGGCGCCATCATGACGCGGGCGGCGCCGTGGTGGCCGTACACCTGGTGGTGCAGCGTGCCGTTCTTCAGCGACACCTTGGTCATGTTGCGGCGGGCTTCTTCCATCGCCTTCTGCACGGCCAGGGGCACTTCCTTGGACTTGCCCTTGCCCATGCCGACGCGGCCGTCGCCGTCGCCGACCACGGTGAGCGCGGCGAAGCCGAGGATACGGCCGCCCTTCACCACCTTGGTCACGCGGTTCACCGCGATCATCTTCTCGCGCAGGCCGTCTTCCGGACCGTCACCCTGACGATTAGCTTGAATCTTTGCCATGTTGCTTATCCGTGTCCGTTAGAACTGCAGGCCGGCTTCACGAGCCGCTTCGGCCAGCGCCTTGACGCGGCCGTGGTAGGCGAAGCCGGCGCGGTCGAACGCCACCTTCTCGACGCCGGCAGCCTTGGCCTTCTCGGCGATGCGCTTGCCCACCGACTGCGCGGCGGCCACGGTGGCGCCCTTGCCGGCACCGCCGAGTTCCTTGCGGACGTCGGCTTCCACGGTGGAGGCGGTGGCCAGCACCTTGCTGCCGTCGTCGGAGATGAGGCTCGCGTAGATGTGCAGGTTGGTGCGGTTCACCGTCAGGCGCGCGACGCCTTGCGTCGCGATGCGGATACGGGTCTGCTTCGCACGGCGCAGACGCTGTTCCTTCTTGGTCAACATCGTCATGCTCCTTACTTCTTCTTGGTCTCTTTGATCGTGATCTTCTCGTCCGCGTAGCGGATGCCCTTGCCCTTGTAGGGCTCGGGCGGGCGGACGGCGCGGATCTCGGCAGCGATCTGCCCCACGCGCTGACGGTCGGCGCCCTTGATCACGATTTCCGTGGGCGTGGCGGTGGCGACCGTGATGCCCTCGGGCATCTCGATGTTCACGGGGTGCGAGTAGCCGACCTGGAGGTTCAGCTTGTTGCCCTGGGCGGCGGCACGGTAGCCCACGCCCACCAGGTTCAGCTTCTTCTCGAAGCCCTTGCTCACGCCGGTGACCATGTTGTTCACCAGCTGGCGCATGGTGCCGCTCATGGCATTGGCTTCACGCGACTCGTCGGCGGGCGAGAAGGTCAGCTTGCCACCTTCGTTGCTCACCTTGACCAGGGGGTTCAGGGTGAGCTGCAGGTTGCCGCCGCTGCCCTTGACGCTGATCTGGTCTTCCTTGATGGCCACGTCGACGCCCTGGGGGACGGCGACCGGCGATTTTCCGACTCGGGACATGTTCCTATCCTTCCCTTAGGCGACGTAGCACAGCACTTCGCCACCGACGCCGGTGGCGCGCGCCTTGCGGTCCGTCATCACGCCCTTGGGCGTGGTGACGATCGCCACGCCCAGGCCGTTCATGACCTGGGGGATGGCGTCGCGGCCCTTGTACACGCGCAGGCCGGGGCGGCTCACGCGCTCGATGCGTTCGATCACCGGACGGCCGGCGTAGTACTTGAGGGCGATCTCGAGCTCGCTCTTGTTGCCCTCGGTCTTCACCTGGAAGCCGTCGATGTAACCCTCGTCCTTCAGCACCTGGGCGATGGCCACCTTCACCTTGGAAGAGGGCACCGACACCGTCGCCTTGGAGACCATCTGCGCGTTGCGGATGCGCGTCAGCAGGTCGGAGATGGGATCACTCATGCTCATATCTGTCTCTCCTGCCCGGCTTACCAGCTGGCCTTGGTCACGCCCGGGATGTCGCCGCTGAAGGCCATCTCGCGCACCTTGTGGCGCGTGATGCCGAATTGGCGGAACGTGCCGCGGGCACGGCCGGTCAGTTCGCAGCGGTTGCGCTGGCGGGTGGGGTTGGCGTTGCGCGGGAGCTTCTGCAGGGCCAGGCGGGCCTGCTGGCGCTCTTCGTCGCTTTTCTTGGCATCGTTGGCGATGGCCTTCAGTTCCTCGTACTTCTTCGCGTACTGGGCCACCAGCTTCTCGCGCTTCAGTTCACGCTGGATCAGAGCAGTCTTTGCCACGGTGGGTCCTCAGTTCTTGAACGGGAAACGGAAGCCGGCGAGCAGTGCTTTGCACTCTTCGTCGGTCTTGGCCGTCGTGGTGATGGAGATGTTCAGCCCGCGGATCGCGTCGACCTTGTCGTACTCGATTTCCGGGAAGATGATCTGTTCCTTGACGCCGATGTTGTAGTTGCCGCGGCCGTCGAAGGCGCGCGCGCTGACACCGCGGAAGTCGCGCACGCGCGGCAGGGCCACGGTGACGAAGCGGTCGAGGAATTCATACATGCGCTGGCCGCGCAGGGTCACCATGGTGCCGATGGCCTGGCCTTCGCGGATCTTGAAGCCGGCGATGGCCTTCTTGGCCTTGGTCACGACGGGCTTCTGGCCGGCGATCTTAGTCAGGTCGCCGACGGCGTTTTCCATGACCTTCTTGTCCGCCACGGCCTCGCTCACGCCCATGTTCAGCGTGATCTTGGTGATGCGCGGGACCTGCATCGGCGACTTGTAGCCGAACTTCTCGGTCAGTTGCGGGACGACCTTCTCGCGGTAGTGTTCTTGCAGTCGGGACATGTCAGGCCACCTTGATTTCTTCGCCGGAGGACTTGAAGACGCGCTTGCGCGAGTCGCCGTCGACCTTGATGCCCACGCGGTCAGCCTTGCCGGTGGCGGGGTTGAAGATCGCCACGTTGGACTGGTGGATGGGCATGGCCTTCTCCACGATGCCACCGGTGGTGCCCTTCATGGGGTTGGGCTTGGTGTGCTTCTTCACCAGGTTGATGCCCTCGACGACCAGATGCTGGTCGTCCTTGCGCAGGGTCACGCGGCCGCGCTTGCCCTTGTCCTTGCCGGCCAGGACGATGACTTCGTCGCCTTTGCGGATCTTGTTCATGGCGGGTTCCTTACAGGACTTCCGGGGCCAGCGACACGATCTTCATGAACTTCTCGGTACGCAGTTCGCGCGTGACCGGGCCGAAGATGCGGGTGCCGATGGGCTCCAGCTTGTTGTTGAGCAGAACGGCGGCATTGCCGTCGAACTTGATGAGGGAGCCGTCGCCGCGACGGATGCCCTTGGCGGTGCGGACCACCACGGCGCTGTAGACCTCGCCCTTCTTGACGCGGCCACGCGGAGCGGCTTCCTTGATGCTCACCTTGATGATGTCGCCGACGCTGGCGTAGCGACGCTTGGAGCCCCCGAGCACCTTGATGCACAGGACGGACTTCGCGCCGGTGTTGTCGGCGACTTCGAGCCGGGATTCAGTCTGGATCATTTCGTATGTTCCCAACTTGACCTGAACGCTCCCTGCGGGCCATTCCTGCAGGGCATCGGGTCAGTCTTGGGCCCGCCGTCGCCCCGGGCAAGCGCCTGGAGCTCCGAATGGGCAGAAGCTCGCCTCCAAAAAGGCGAGCCCGCGATTATGACCGATCGTGGCGAAATGTCAAACGAAGGGTTTGGCGGTGTGGCATGCGCGCGGCATGGCGGGGGTCCTCGCGGGGCCCGCCGGCCTCAGGCCGGCATCTGCAGGTAGCGGTTGGCCAGTTCCCGGAACTCCTGGGCCTTGGGGTCCACGCCGGTCTCGGCCCGCAGGACGGCCCCGACCTCGGACGCCAGCGAGGCCGCCATCCGGGCGTCCAGGAACAGAAGGCGGGAGCGCCGCGCCAGCACGTCCTCGACGGTTCGCGCATATTCATGGCGCGCGGCGAAGCGCACCATGGCCGCCGTCAGGCCGCCGCCCAGGTGCCGATCGGCGCCCTTCAGGGCCATCACCTCGGGCGCTTCGCTGCCGTAGAGGTGCAGGCCAGGCGCGGTGGCGATGGAGGTCGGGCGCGACCCCGCCGGGGGCGCGCCGACCAGGCACAAGTCAGCAGTCACTCCGCCTGCAACCCTTGGCAGCAAGCTGCTGTCGAAGCATTTCTCCAGCACGTCTTCGGCCATGGCGCGGTAGGTGGTCCACTTGCCGCCAGTCACAGTCACCAGGCCGCTGGCGCCCACCAGCACCGTGTGTTCGCGGCTGATGGCCTTGGTCTGCTCGGCCTTGTCTTCCGGCGCCTTGACCAGCGGTCGCAGGCCCACCCACAAGCTGCGGATGTCCTCCTTGCGCGGCGCCCGGGCCAGGTAGCGCGCCGATTCGCCCAGGATGAAGTCCAGTTCCTCGCGGAAGGGCCGCGGCTCGCGCGGCAGGTCGCCGCGCGGGGTGTCGGTGGTGCCCAGGATCAGCTTGCCCATCCAGGGCACGCCGAACAGCACACGGCCGTCGGCGGTCTTGGGCACCAGCAGGGCGTGGTCGCCGGGCAGGAAGTCGCGGTCCACCACCGCATGCACGCCCTGGCTGGGCGCCACGATCGGGTCGACCTTGCGGCCGATGGCCGCGCCGTCTTCCTGCCGCAACCGGTCGACCCAGACCCCGGTGGCATTGACGACGCACTTGGCCCGCAGGGTGAAGGGCCGCCCGGTTTCTTCGTCGCGCACGGTGAGGCCGACCAGCTTGCCGCCCTCGTGCACCAGGCCGGTGGCTGCGCAGTAGTTGACCAGCAGCGCCCCACGCGCGGCGGCCGTGCGGGCCAGCGCCAGCGCCAGCCGGGCATCGTCGAACTGGCCGTCCCAGTACTTGACGCCGCCCTTCAGGCCCTGGGGCCGCGCCGTGGGCAGCAGCTTCAGCACCTGGCCGCGGCTCAGGAATTCGGTGGCGCCCAGGCCCGCCTTGCCGGCCAGGGCGTCGTAGACCTTGAGGCCCATGCCGTAGAACGGGGTCTCCCACAGCTTGTACGAGGGCATCACGAAGGGCAGCGGCTGGGCCAGGTGCGGCGCGTTGTGCAGCAGCGTGGTGCGCTCGTGCAGCGCCTCGCGCACCAGCCCGATGTTGCCCTGCGCCAGGTAGCGCACGCCGCCATGGACCAGCTTGGTCGCCCGCGACGAGGTGCCCTTGGCGAAGTCGAGCGACTCCACCAGCACGACCTTGAAGCCGCGCGCGGCCGCGTCCAGGGCCACGCCCAGTCCGGTGGCGCCGCCGCCGACGATGGCCAGGTCCCAGGTCCCGCGCTGGGCCAGCCGGGCCAGCAGGTCCTCGCGCCGCGTTGGGGCGGCCCCGCTTGCAACAGAGACCGTCAAGGCCGGGCCCACCCCTTGGCACACGCGACGGCCTCGCGCCAGCGGGCCAGCTTGGCGTCGCGCTCGGCCGCGCCCAAACGGGGCTCGAAGCGGCGCTCCGCCCGCCACTGGGCGGCGATCTCGCCGCCGTCACGCCAGAAGCCGGTCGCCAGCCCGGCCAGGTAGGCGGCGCCCAGCGCCGAGGTCTCCGTCACCTGCGGGCGCACCACCGGCACGCCCAGGAAATCCGCTTGCATCTGCATCAGGAGATTGTTGCCCGCCGCGCCGCCGTCCACCCGCAGTTCGCGCAAAGGAATGCGGGCGTCGCGGGTCATTGCCGCGAACACATCGGCCGACTGCAGCGCGATCGCCTCCAGCGCGGCGCGGGCGATGTGGGCGCGGCCGGTGCCGCGCGTCATGCCCACCAGGGTGCCGCGGGCGTAGGCGTCCCAGTCGGGCGTGCCCAGGCCGGCGAAGGCCGGCACCAGGTAGACATCGCCGGTGTCCTCGACCTCGGCCGCCAGCGACTCGACCTCGGCGGCCGACTGGATCACCTGCAGCCCGTCGCGCAGCCACTGGACGGTGGCGCCCGCCATGAAGACACTGCCTTCGAGGCAATAAGCGGTGCGGCCGTCACGCTGCGCCGCCCCTTGCCGGCGCGGCGCGTGAGCCGTTGCGTCTTCCGGCCCGCGCCAGCCGACGGTCGTCAGCAGCCGGTTGTGGCTGGCCACCGGCGCCGCCCCGGTGTTCATCAGCATGAAGCAGCCGGTGCCATAGGTGTTCTTCGCCATGCCCGGCGCGAAGCAGGCCTGACCGAAGGTGGCGGCCTGCTGGTCGCCGGCGATGCCGGCGATCGGCAGGGCGGCGCCCAGCAGGAAGGGCTCGCTCTCGGCGACCACGCCGCTGGAGGGCACCACCCGCGGCAGCACCGCGCGCGGGATGCGCAGCAGCGCCAGCAGCGCGTCGTCCCAGTCCTGGGTGCGCAGGTCGAACAGCATGGTGCGCGAGGCATTGCTGGCGTCGGTGGCGTGGACGCGGCCGCCGGTGAGGTTCCAGACCAGCCAGCTGTCGACCGTGCCGAAGGCGAGCTCGCCGTTCTCGGCGCGCTCGCGCGCGCCCGGCACGTGGTCCAGCAGCCATTCCAGCTTGGTGCCGGAGAAATAGGCATCGATCACCAGGCCGGTCTTGCGCTGGATCAGCGCGGCATGGCCCTGGGTGCGCAGTTCGTCGCAGCGCTGCGCGGTGCGGCGGTCCTGCCACACGATGGCATTGGCCACCGGCTGGCCGGTGGCCCGGTCCCACAGCACCACCGTCTCGCGCTGGTTGGTGATGCCGATGGCGGCGAAATCGGCGGGATTGGCGCGCCCTTGGCCAGCCTGCTCCATCGCTTCCAGCGCCACGGCATGCTGCGTGGCCCAGATCTCGCGGGCGTCGTGTTCGACCCAGCCCGGCCGCGGAAAGATCTGCCGGAACTCGCGCTGGGCCACCGTCACCAGTTGCCCCTGCCGGTCGAACACGATGGCGCGCGAACTGGTCGTGCCCTGGTCGAGGGCGAGGACGTATTTCATGGGGCGCTACTTTAGAGCAGCCGCAGCGACGCGGAACCCGAGGTTGCTGGCGCTGCTGTCGGGCGTGTTGGAGCCGCGCGCCGCCACGCGGTAGCGGTTGCAGTAGGACGCGTGGCAGAGGAAGGAGCCGCCGCGCAGCGAGCGGCGGCCGGTCGGGCGCGCCTGCAGGGGATCGTGGGCGGCCGTCGCGCGGTGGTAGTCCGCACTTGCCCAGTCGGCGCACCACTCCCAGGCATTGCCCGCCATGTCGTACAGGCCGAAGCCATTGGGCGGATAGCTCGCCACCGGTCGGGTGTCGGGCTGCCAGCCGGGCGCCGGCTCGCCCGGGAACTGCCCCTGCCAGGTGTTGCACTGGGCCACGCCTGCGGGCATGAACGTGTCGCCCCACGGATAGGCGCGCTGCGCCAGGCCGCCGCGCGCGGCGTACTCCCACTCGGCTTCGGTCGGCAGGCGCGCGCCGGCCCAGGCGCAATAGGCGGCGGCATCGTGCCAGGCGATGTGCACGACCGGGTGGTCGAGGCGATCGAGGATGCCGGAGCCCGGGCCGGCCGGGCGCTGCCAGCAGGCACCCTCCACCGGCAGCCACCAGGGCAGGTCGCGCGCCACTTGGCGCAGCGCCTGGCGCCGCCCGGGCTCCACCTGCAGGTAGAACACGAAGGAGGAGCCGGCCTGTTCCGCCTCGGTGATGTAGCGGGTGGCGCGCACGAAGGCCCGGAACTGGGCATTGGTGACGGCCGTGGCAGCCAGGCGGAAGGGCGACAGCGTCACCTCGCGCGCCGGCCCCTCGCCATCTTCGGCAAAGCCTTCGTTGCCGTCGGTGCCCATGACGAAGCTGCCGCCGGGCAGGTCGATCCAGGCTGTCTGCGTGTCCGCCGCGAGCGCGGCCGGGCCCGCCACCGGCGCGTCGCGCGCCGGCGCGCTGCCCGACGGCACGGCCGGGACGCAGCAGGATTTCACTCGTCTTCCCAGAAGGCCCTGGTCACGCCCTGGCTGCGCATCAGCGCGACGACCTTCTCGCGGTCCAGCACACCGCAGCGCTGGGCCCACGCGTCATATTGCTTGCGCATGTCGGCCACGCGGTCGGGATGGGCCGCGGCGAGGTCGTTGGTCTCGGTGCGATCCGACTCCATGTCGTACAGCTCCCACGCCTTCGGGTACTCGCGCACCAGCTTCCACTTGCCGATGCGCACCGCGGCATTGCCTTCGTGCTCCCAGAACATCGGCGGCCGCTCGCCGGCGTCGGCGGCGAAGGCCGGCTTGAGCGAATGCCCTTCCAGCGGCAGGATGCTGCGGCCATCGACGTTCTCGGGATAGGCCGCGCCGGTCACGTCACAGATCGTCGCCATGATGTCCGGCAGGTAGCCTGGCGTGTGGCGGATCTCGCCGCGCTGCGTGATGCCCGCCGGCCAGTGGAAGATCAGGGGCGTGGAGATGCCGCCCTCGTGGATCCAGTGCTTGTACAGACGGAACGGCGTGTTCGACAGGTTGGCCCAGGCCTGGCCGTAGCTCTGGTAGGTGTCCTCCGGCCCGGGGGCGATCGCCGGATCGTTGCCGAACCTCACCACCGCCCCGTCGCGCGTGTGCGAGCGCGCGATCATCAGCTTGTCCACCAGCTCGTCGACCGTCACGTTCTCGGGGATGTCCTCGGCGCAGGCGCCGTTGTCGGCCAGGAAGATGACCAGCGTGTCCTCCAGCTGGCCCATCTCCTCCAGCGCGGCGACGATGCGGCCGATGCCCTGGTCCATGCGGTCGATCTGCGCGGCGTAGACCTCCATGCAGTTGGCCAGCCAGGCCTTGTGCTCGGCATCGCTCCAGGCGGGCTGACTCGGGTCACGCCCGGTCAGCTTCCACTGGCGGTCGAGGATGCCCGAGGCCACCAGCCGCTCCAGCCGCTTCTCGCGCAGGCTGTCCCAGCCTTCGTCGAAGCGTCCCTTGTACTTCGCGATGTCCTCGGGGTGCGCGTGCAGCGGCCAGTGCGGCGCCGTGTAGGCCACGTACTGGAAGAAGGGCTGGTCGCCATGCGCGGCGCAATGCGAGCGCAGGAACTTCACGGCCTCGTCGCTGATGGCGTCCGTGTAGAAGAAGCCGGGCGCGCGCGCCTCGTGCTCGGCGTTCTCGTTGCGCCGGGTCAGCGTGTTGGGATCGTAGAAGCTGCCGGCGCCGATGATGGTTCCGAAGAAGTCGTCGAAGCCGCGTTGCATCGGCCAGGAGTCGGTCGGCTGCGTCAGGTTGCTCGACACGTGCCACTTGCCGCTCAGGTAGCTGCGGTAGCCGGCCGGCTTGAGCACCTCCGCGATGGTCGCGCAGCTGCGATTGAGGTTGCCGGCATAGCCTTCGGGGCCGGAGTCGTAGGTCAGGATGCCGATGCCGGTCTGGTGCGGATGCAGGCCCGTCAGCAGGGATGCGCGCGAGGGGCTGCAGCGCGCCGTGTTGTAGAACTGGGAGAAGCGCAGGCCGTTGGCGGCCAGGCGGTCGAGGTTGGGCGTCTCGACCTCGCCGCCGTAGCAGCCGATGTCGGAGTAGCCCATGTCGTCATTGAGGATCAGCAGGATGTTGGGGCGCTTCTTCATCACGGTCCTTCGGGGGAGATTCAGTTCAGGCGTTCGCCGCTGGCACGGTCGAACAGGTGGGCCGCGCGCGGCTCGAAACCCAGGTGGGTGGTGTCGCCCTCGCGCAGCGGCGGCAGGGTGTCGGCCTTGAGCTTCAGCCGCTGCTCGCCGGCGCGCAGGTCGACGATCGCGTGGTCGCCGAGTTCCTCGATGTAGTCGACACGCGCCGGAATGCCCGCGGCGCCCGCCCGCAGTTCGCCCGGCCGCACGCCCAGCACCACGTCGCGCGGCTGCGGCGTGCTGGCCCCGACCGGGTAGGCGACGCCGCCGATCAGCACGCTGTCGCCGCTCCAGGTCGCCGGCACCAGGTTCATGGGCGGCGTGCCGATGAAGCCGGCCACCGACGCCCGGGCCGGCCGCCCGTAGAGCGCACGCGGCGCGTCCACCTGCACGATGCGGCCGTCCATGAACACCGCCACGCGGTCGGCCAGCGTCATCGCTTCCTCCTGGTCGTGCGTGACGTACACGGTGGTGACGCCCAGCGCGCGCTGCAGCTGCTTGAGCTCCAGCCGCGTTTCCAGCCGCAGCTTGGCGTCGAGGTTGGACAGCGGCTCGTCCAGCAGGAACAGCCGGGGTTGGCGCACGATCGCCCGCGCCAGCGCCACCCGCTGCTGCTGGCCTCCCGACAGCTGGCCCGGCCGCCGCTGCAGCAGGTGGCCGATGCTCACCCGCGCGGCGGCGTCGGCCACCGCCTGTGCGATGGCATCGCGCGCCGTGCCCACCATCTTCAGCGGGAAGCCGATGTTCTCGGCCACCGTCATGTGCGGGTAGAGCGCGTAGCTCTGGAACACCATCGCGACGTCGCGCGCGCCCGGCTCCAGGCCCGTGACATCGACGCCATCGATCAGCACCTGGCCCCCGCTCACCGGCTCGAGCCCGGCCAGGATGCGCAGCGTCGTCGTCTTGCCCGAACCCGATGGCCCCAGCAGCACGAAGAACTCGCCGGCGGCAATCTCGAGGTCGACGCCGTGCAGCACCGTCGTCTCGCCATGCTTCTTCACCACGCCCTGCAGGCGCACATTGCCCTTCGATTGTCCGCTCACCTGCGGCCCCCTCCCTTGACTGCGCCGACCGTGAGGCCCTTGACGATGTGCCGCTGCGCGAACAGGCCCACCAGGATGACCGGCGCCATCGCCACCATCGCGCCGGCGGCCAGGCGCGCCCATTGCGTCTGTTCCACCGAGATGAAGTTGAACATCGCGACCGTCACCGGCCGCACCTTGTTGCCGCCCAGCACCACCGCGAACATGAACTCGTTCCAGGCGTTGAGGAACACGAATACGGTGGTCACCGCGATGCCGCCGCGCACCTGCGGCAGGATCACGTACCAGAGCGCGCGCAGCCGGCCGGCGCGGTCCAGCAGCGCGGCTTCTTCCATCTCGTAGGGCACGTCCTCGAAGTAGGACACCATCAGCCAGATGGCGAACGGCAGCGAGAAGGTCAGGTAGATCGCCACCAGGCCGCTGTAGGTGTCGAGGCCGCCGACGCGCTGCAACACCAGGTAGTAGGGGATCACCAGGCCGACCGGCGGCAGCATCTGGGTGGCCAGGACGTAGAAGCCGCTGGCGCGCTTGGCCGGGTAGCGCAGGCGGGCCAGCGCATACGCCGCAGGCACGGCGAACAGCATCGTCAGCACCGTGGCCGCGACGCTCACCACCATGCTGGACCACAGGTTGGGCAGGATCGAGGTGGCGCCGAGGAGGACGTCGCGGTAGTTGGCCAGCGTCGGCGTGAACACCAGCAGCGGCGGATAGGCCAGCACGTCACGCTCGCTCTTGAACGAGGTGAGCAGGGCCCACAGCACCGGGAAGGCCCACACCGACACCAGCAGGCCGGCAACGGCATACAGCACGACACGGCGCGGCAGCGAGCGCTTCATGCCACCCCCTTGCGCCGGCGGAACAGCAGCCAGGACACGAACATCGTGATGGCCAGCAGCACCATCGCCAAGGCCGAGCCGTAGCCGATGTTGAGTTCCGTGAACGAGGTGCGGTAGGCGTAGAGGTTGAGGATCTCGGTGGAGGTGCCGGGGCCGCCGCCGGTGGCGGCAAAGATGGCGGCGAACGCCGACAGCGCCGTCATGGTGCGCAGGATCACCACCATCACCACGGCCGGCCGGATCAGCGGCAGCGTGATGTAGCGAAAGCGCTGCCAGGCCGAGGCGCGGTCGAGCCGCGCGGCCTCGTAGACGTCGGGCGGCAGCGTGGCCAGCGTCGCCAGCAGCACCAGGAAGGCGAACGGCGTCCATTGCCAGGTGTGGATCGCGATCACGGAGATCAGCGCCAGTTGCGGGTCGCCCAGCCAGTTGTGGCTGCCCAGGCCCAGCGTGCGCGTCACCAGGTCGACCAGGCCGACGTCGGGCGCCAGCACCAGGGTGCGCCAGAACAGGCCCACCACCACCGGCGCCAGCACGATCGGCAGGATGGCGGCGACGCGCAACAGGCCCTGGCCCTTGGGGATCTGCAGCACCAGGAGCGCCAGCGACAGGCCGATGACCACCTGCAGGACCACCGTGGAGGCGGTGTAGACCGCCGTCAGCCACAGCGAATTCCAGAAGCGCGGGTCTGCGCCCATCTTCGCGTAGTTGTCCAGGCCCGCGAAGCCGGACACCCAGGGCATGCCCAGGTCCAGCTTCTGCAGGCTGTTCCATGCCAGGAACACCAGCGGGGCGGTGGTGGTGATCAGCAGCAGCAGGAACGCCGGCGCAAACAGGGCCAGCGCGAAGCGCCGCTCCTGCCGCTGCAGCGTGCCCGCATGCGCCGGGGGCGCAAGCGGCATCGCGGCCTCAACCTTTCATGATCTGCGCGATGCGCGCCTGCGCCTCGTCGAGCGCTTCCTTGGGCTTCTTCTGGCCGACCAGCGCGGACTGGATGGCCGTGGCCATGGTCTCGCCGACCGCCGGCCACTGCGGCACGCGCGGGCGCCATTCGACGTCGGTGTCCTGCTCCAGCGATTGCAGCGCCGCGGCGATGAAGTTGTCGCCGGCGCCGCTCATGGCGCTGGCGAACTCCGGCGCCTTCCACAGCGAGGTGCGGTTGACGCCGGAGCGCTTGGCCGGGCCGTTGAACTTCCACGAGGTGCGCGCCTGCGTCTCGGCCGAGGTGGCCCAGCTGATGAACAGCCAGGTGGCGCGCTTCTGCTTGTCGCTCAGCGCGGCGTTGATCGGGAAGCCCCAGTTCCAGATGGAGGTGACGCGCTTGCCGTTGGGCCCCTTGGGCCAGCGGGCATAGGCGATCTTGCCGGCCACCTTGGATTTCTCCGGGTTGGTGATGACCGCCGCCGACGAATGCGCGTCGAGGTAGCAGCCCACGGTGCCTTGCGAGAAGGCGTCGGCGATGTCGGGCCAGTTCCAGTTGCGCACGGCCGGCGGCGCGTACTGCGTCAGCGCGGCCACGTACCACTCGAGCGCCTTCACCGCCTCGGGCGAGTTGACCACGACGTCCTTGCCCTTCATCCAGGTGCCGCCGAAGCCGCGGAACAGCGACGGGTAGATGTACATGTTTTGGCCGGCGCCCGAGAAGCCGCGCATGGCCAGGCCGTACACGCGGTTGGACGGATCGTGGATCGCCTTGGCGTTGGCCAGCAGCTGCTCGTAGGTGTCGGCCGGCTTGAGGCCCTTGGCGTCGTACAGGTCCTTGCGGTAGACCTGCACAGTGACCTCGCCGTCGTAGGGAATGCCATAGGGCTTGCCGTCGACCGAGTCGGCGTCGCGCCAGGCCTTGAGGATGTCGTCGTAGTTGAACCATGCCGGGTCGGTCAGCGTGGCGTCGTTGAGGTACTTGTCCAGCGGCTCCACCCACTTGTTGGAGACGTACAGCGGGTAGTACATCGGATCGGCCGCGTGCGTGGCGTAGGTCGCCGTCTTCGACGACAGGTCCAGCATCGCCTTCTGGCGGATCTGCCCTGGCGGCACCTTCTCCGCCCGCACCTTGATGCCGGTCAGCGCCTCGAACTGCGGCAGCAGGCCCAGCAGGTTCTCGAAGTAGCTCGCGGGAATCACGGCCACCGAGATCGACTCGCCTTCGGCCTGCTTCCAGTTGATCCTGGCGCGGGTATACGGGGCCAGGTCGGGTGCCTGGGCCAGGGCGGGGCCCGCGAGCCCGGCGGCGCCGAGCGCGGCGGCCTGGCCCATGAAGCGGCGGCGGCTGGTGTCTTCTGGATGCATGGGTGTTGTCTCCTCGGATTTAGCCGCGCGGCGGCAGGTCGGCAGGGGTGGGTTGCACGAACGGAAAACGGGAACGGGGCTTGGGACCGACGGGCCCGCCTGCGGTGGAGGGCCGCACGAAGCGGCCGGCATCGCCTTCGCGCACCTCGAAGGTCCAGTCGGGGAAGCGGCCCTTGCGTTGCGATTCGGCCTTGAGGAACAGGCGGCGCGCCTGGCTGCGGCGGATGCGGCGGTCGACGTCCTGCGGATCCCAGTCCTGCAGCAGGCGCGCATGCAATCCGGCCTCGACATCGCGATGCGCCGGATCGCCGGCCAGGTTGCGCAGCTCCTTCGGGTCCTCCTCCAGGTCGAACAGCAGCGGCGGCAGCCCCAGCGTGAAGACGTACTTGTAGCGGCCGCGGCGCACCATGCGCGAGGGCGCGCAGACGCCTTCGGAGGAGTATTCCGCGATCGCCTCGCCGGCATCGGCGGCCGCTTCCCCGCGCAGGGCGGGTAGCAGCGAGCGGCCGTCCAGCGGCTCCACCGGCGCGACGCGCACGCCACCGTCGCCGCTGGCGGCGACATCGAGGAAGGTGGGCAGCAGATCGACCAGCGAGCAGACTTCGGCGCGCCGTCCGGGAGCAGCGACGCCCGGACCGGACACCAGCAGGGGCACGCGCGCCGACCATTCGAAGAAGGTCTGCTTGAACCACATGCCGCGCTCGCCCATCATCTCGCCGTGGTCGCCGCTGAACACCACCAGCGTGTCGCGCTCGAGGCCACTGCGGCGCAGGGCCGCCAGCACGCGGCCGATCTTCTCGTCGACGTAGCTGGCCATGGCGTAGTAGGCGCGGCGGGCGCGCAGCAGCCGCTCGCGCGTGATGGCATGGCGGTCCTGGCCGTGCGCCAGGTACAGCCACTGGCTGTGCGGATCGAGCTGCTCGTAGGGAATCTCGGGCACCGACGGCAGGTCGATCTCGACGCCCTCGTAGGCATCCCAGTGCTCCTGCGGCGCGACGAAGGGCGGATGGGGATGCGTGAACGACACGGTCAGGAAGAAGGGCTGTTCGCCACCCTGGCGCGCCAGGTCGTACAGCTTCTGCACGGCGACGTGCTCGACTTCCTCGTCGTAGTCGATCTGCATGTTGCGCAGGCAGGGGCCGGCGTCGACCACGTGGCCCATGCCGACGCCGGTGGGCTTGTTGGCGGGGCCCTTGGACCAGTCCGGCACCCACAGGAATTCCGAGGGGTAGATGTCGGTGGTCAGGCGCTCGTCGAAGCCGTGCAGCTGGTCCGGACCAACGAAGTGCATCTTGCCGGCCAGGATGGTGCGGTAGCCGGCCGCGCCCAGGTAATGCGCCATCGTCGGCAGCTCCGACGGCATCTCGCAGGCGTTGTCGAAGGCCGAGATGGCATGCGGCAGGCGGCCGGTCAGCATCGAATAGCGCGAGGGCGCGCAGATCGGGAAGTTGCAGTAGGCCGCGTCGAACACCACCGAGCGGGCGGCGAGTTCGGCCAGCGCGGGCGTCTTCACCACCCGGTGTCCATAGAACGGCAGCGCCGGCGCGGCCAGCTGGTCGGCCATCAGGAACAGGATGTTGGGCCGGGCCATGTTCACTCCAGCCGGATGCCGCCGTTGCGCATGACGGCACTCCACTTGGCGATTTCGTCGGCGACGATGCGCGCGAACTCGGCGGTGCTCGCCGTGCGCGGCTCCAGCGCCCGTTCCTCCAGCGACTGCGCAACCGCCGGCGTCGCGACGGCGCGTGAGATCTCCACGTTGAGTTTCTGCACCACCGCGGCCGGCGTCGCGGCCGGGGCGAACACCCCCAGCCACTGGCCGGCCTGGTAGCCGGGCAGGCCCGCCTGCGCCACCGTCGGCACCTCGGACAGGCCGGCCAGACGCTTGGTGCCCGTGACCGCCAGCGGCCGCAGCAGCTTGTTGCGGATGTGGTTCATCGAGGACGGCGCGGTGGCGAACATCACCGCCAGCCGGCCACCCATCAGGTCGTTGATCGCCGGCGTGCGGTTGTACGGCACGTGCAGCAGCTTGATGCCGGCGGTCTGGCAGAACAACTCGGTGAACAGGTGCGCGGGGCTGCCGATCCCCGGCGTGCCATAGGCCAGCTCCCCCGGCTTCGCCTTCGCCGCCGCCACCAGGTCGGCCAGCGACTGCATGGGCGAGGCCGGCGGCACCACCACCACCGACTGCGTATCCGCCACCAGCGCCACCGGGGCCAGGTCGCGCTCCAGGACGTAAGGCGTCTTGCGCCCGCCGGCGACGTCGATCGCCAGCGAACTGGTGCCCATCAGGAGCACGTGGCCGTCGGCCGCGGCGCGCGCGACCTGGTCCGCACCCAGCGTGCCGGCGGCGCCGGGCTCGTTTTCGACGACGCCGGACTGGCCCAGGTGGCGGCCGATGGCCTCGGCCACCACGCGGCCGCCCGTGTCGACCAGGCCACCCGCGGCCCACGGCACGATGATCCGCACCGGGCGCACGGGGTAGGCCTGGGCGAAGCTGGCAGGCAGGCCGCCGGCCAGCGTGGCGAACAGGAGGCTGCGGCGGGACAGACCCGGGGGAACCGAGGCGGGCATGGGCAAAAGGTGGCTGACCACCATGTAATCGATTTCATGGAGTCTAGTGAGGCGCAACATGCGCGCACCTCAGGTCTTTCCCCAAGGACAAAGGTTTCATTTCTTCGGCGGTTGCGGTAGATTCATGGAATCGTTTTCATCACGGACGGCTGGATGCACAAGGGAGACGGAGGGCACAGGGCCCGCTCGGGCGCCAAGGACGTCGCCCGCCTGGCCGGGGTGTCCGCGGCCACGGTGTCGCGGGTGCTGAACAATTCGCAGCAGGTCGATCCCACCACGCGCCAGCGGGTGCTGGACGCCGCCCGCATGCTGCGCTACGTGCCGCACGGCGCCGCCCGCAGCTTGCGCAGCCAGCGCAGCAAGATGGTCGGGGCGATCGTGCCCTCGTTCGACTACGCCCTCTATGCGCGCACCACCAGCGCCTTGCAGCAGCGGCTGGACGAAGCCGGCTACGCGCTGGTGCTCGCCGAGCACCACTACGACCTGGCCACCGAAACCCGCATCGCCGGCCAGCTGATCGAGCACGGCGTCGATGCCTTCGCCCTGGTGGGCCTCGACCACGACCAGGCGCTCTACACCCTGCTGGAGGATTTCGCGCGGCCCTACGTGCTGACCTGGGGCGTCGATCCGCTGCAGCGCCATCCCAGCATCGGTTTCGACAACCGGGGGGCCACCATGCTGGCGGCCCGCCACCTTCTCGACCTGGGACATCGCCGCATCGGCCTGCTGAGCGCACCCCTGCCTGGCAACGACCGCGCGCGCGCCCGCGGCGAGGGCCTGCGCGCGGCGCTGGCCGAACGTGGCCTTGCGCTGGACGAGCGCCACGTTGCCCATGCACCGATCTCATTGGCCCAGGCCGAACAGGCCATGCAGCAGCTGCTGGCGCTGCCGGACCGGCCCACGGCCATCGTCGCCACCAATGACGTCTTCGCGGTGGGGGCGATGCTGGCCTGCCGCAAGGCCGGCATCCGCATCCCCGAGCAGCTGTCCATCACCGGCGTCGACAACACCGACCTCGGCGCCACCCAGACGCCCGGGCTGACCAGCGTGGCGACGCCCATCACCGAGATCGGCCGCGCCGCGGCAGAACAGCTGGTGGCGCGCCTGGAAGGCGGCACCAGTACGCCGTTCCAGACCTTGCCGGTGGAGCTGGTGGTCCGCGGCAGCACCGCCCCGCCGCCGGCCTGAAGCGCAGCCACGGCCGGGCCCGGCGCGGCCGCTAGACTGCGCGCCATGCCGATCGCTCCCGCTTCATCATCGCGCCGCCGCGTGCTGCGCGCCCTGGGCG
>JAEZKX010000029.1 GCA_023436025.1 Pseudomonadota bacterium
GACTGGGCCACCCTCACCCGCGACGACGACTACCGGCGCGTGACCGTGCAGGGACGGCCCGACTACGCCCGCGAGGTGCTGGTGCGCGCCAGCACCGAACTCGGCGGCGGCTACTGGGTGCTGACGCCGGTGCGCACGGACGGAGGCTGGTGGGTGCTGGTCAACCGCGGCTTCGTGCCACCCGCGCTGCGCAACCAGGTGCCGCGCGGCCCGCAGGCGCTGGCCGTGACCGGCCTGTTGCGCGGCAGCGAGCCGGGCGGCGGCATCCTGCAGGACAACGATCCGGCGGCGGGCCGCTGGTACTCGCGCGACGTCGCCGCCATCGCCGCGACCCAGGGACTGCAGGGAGCCGTCGCTCCCTACTTCGTCGACGCCCAGGCCGATGCCGGACCCGCCGCCTGGCCGCGTGCGGGACTCACCGTGGTGCGGTTCCGCAACCACCACCTGGGCTACGCGCTCACCTGGTTCGCGCTGGCCGCGCTCGTGGCCTTCGCCATCGGCTATCTTCTGTGGGACGACCGGCGCCTGCGCCGTGCGGGAAGGAAAGCGAACCTTGCAGACCCCGGCCCCTGACCCCGCGCCGGCCGGCCGCGCCCGGCAGGCCCCGGAGCGCCTGGCCGACCGCCAGAACCTCATGCAGCTGGTGCAGCTGCGCTGGCTGGCCGTGGGCGGCCAGCTGGCCACCATCCTGGGCGTGCGCTTCGCCTTCGACGTGCCGCTGCCGCTGGCCGAGATGCTGGTGCTCCTGCTGGTGCTGGTCGTCTTCAACGCAGTCAGCGCGCTGCGGGCGCGCTCGCCCCTGAAGGTCACCAACGGGGAGCTGTTCCTGGTGCTGCTGGTGGACGTGGCGGTGCTCACGGGCCAGCTCTACTTCAGCGGCGGCATCACCAATCCCTTCATCTTCCTGTTCCTGCTGCAGGTGGTGCTGGGCGCGGTCCTGCTGCGACGCACCTACGTGTGGGCGCTGGCGGCGGTCGCCGTGCTGGCGTTCCTGGCCCTGAACGTCTGGCACCAGCCGCTGGAGCTGCCGGGGCTGGACCTGGCGGTGCCGATGGAGTTCAAGGCCGGCCTGCTGGCCTGCTTCGTCCTCAACGCCGGCCTGCTGGTGGTCTTCATCGGCCGCATCTCGCGCAACCTGCGCCAGCGCGACGCGGCACTCGCGCAGTTGCGCCAGCGCGCCGCGGAGGAAGAGCACATCGTGCGCATGGGACTGCTTGCCTCGGGCGCGGCGCACGAACTGGGCACGCCGTTGGCGACCTTGTCGGTGATCTTGGGCGACTGGTCGCGCATGGCGCCCTTCGCTGCCGAGCCCGAGCTGCGCGAGGAAATCGAGGAGATGCAGCGGCAGATCGAGCGCTGCAAGTCCATCGTCTCCGGCATCCTGGTCTCGGCCGGCGAGACGCGGGCCGACGCGCCGGTGGAGACCTCGCTGCACGCCTTCCTCGACGCGCTGGTGGACGAATGGAAGCGGCGGCGCGGCGTTCCGGGTCTCGGGTACGAGCGCCATGGCCTCGACCTGGCCATCATCTCCGACACGGCGCTGCAGCAGATGATCGTCAACGTGCTCGACAACGCCCACGAGGCCGGGCCAAGTACGCCGCCGGCGCTGCACGCGACCTGGGACGACGACACCTTGCTGCTGCGGGTGCGCGACCGCGGACCCGGCTTCCCACCCGCGATGCTGGAGCGCCTGGGCACCCCCTACCAGTCCAGCAAGGGCACGCCGGGGCGGGGCCTGGGCCTGTTCCTGGCGGTGAATGTCGCCCGTACGCTGGGCGGCAGCGTCCAGGCGCACAATCTGGCCGGAGGAGGGGCGGAAGTGCTGATCAGGCTCCCCCTCGCCGCGCTGACACCGGAAAAGGAGCTGGGGGATGGACGCTAGGCGCCAGTTGCTGATCGTGGAGGACGACGACGCCTTCGCGCGCACCCTGCAGCGTTCCTTCGAGCGGCGTGGCTACGAAGTGCTGCGCGCGGCCGACCTGGCGCAGGTGCGTGCGTTGCTGGAGACGCACCGTCCCGGACATGCCGTGGTCGACCTCAAGCTCGCCGGGGCGGCATCCGGCCTCGCCTGCGTGCAACTGCTGCACGAACACGATCCTCAGATGGTGATCGTCGTGCTCACGGGCTATGCCAGCATCGCAACGGCGGTCGAGGCGATCAAGCTCGGCGCGCGCCACTACCTGGCCAAGCCCGCCAACACCGACGACATCGAGGCGGCCTTCGCCCGTGACGGCGGTGACACCGAGGTCGAACTCACCGAGCGCCACACCTCGCTCAAGACGCTGGAGTGGGAGCGCATCCACCAGACGCTGGCCGACACCGGCTTCAACATCTCCGAGACGGCGCGGCGCCTGGGCATGCACCGGCGGACGCTGGCGCGCAAGCTCGAGAAGCAGCAGGTGAAATGACCCACAACCGCATCCTCCTTGCCTGCCTCGCCCTGGCCGCGGCCGCCAGTGCGCCCGCGCAGGAAAAGCGAAGCAATCCCTTCGGCGACCCCTTCGTGCAGGTGAGCGACGGCCTGGCGGGCTGCCCGGTGCCGCGCGAGCCGGGCTTCACCGAGGAGGAGGTGCGGCGCGAGGCGCACGTGCGGTCCCAGCACGGCACCAGCTGCTACCGGGTGGGCCGCTGCCGCCTGCCCAATTCGTACCTCTACGACAAGGAGATCATCCCGCGCGTGGCGCAGCACATCCGCATGGACGGGCGCTTCGACGACACCAGCGTGTGGGTGCTGGGCGAGCGGCGCCTGGTGACGCTGATGGGGTGCGTGCGGACCCGCGAGCAGGCCGAGCAGATGGAGCGGGCCGTGGGGCTGGTGGACGACGTGATGGGCGTCATCAACCAGCTGCAGGTGGGGACGCAGGCGCCGCCGAAGTACCCGGTCAGTCCACCCGCGCGCCGGACGCCTTGATGATGGCCGGCCACTTGGCGAGGTCGTCCCGGATCAGCGCGGAGAACTGCGCCGGCGGCTGCAACGCCCCCACCAGGCGGGCGGGCGCGAAGTCCCTCAGCGGGTCGTAGCCGTCTCCTTCTGGATCCGATCGCATCGACGTCGGAAAAGGAAAAGGCCCGCAACTGCGGGCCTTGCCGATTTGCCGCAGGGCAGGGCCCACGGGACGCGTCAGTGCATCAACGCTCGCCGATGGGCTTGACGTCGCGCTTGGTGGCGCCGGTGAACAGCTGGCGCGGGCGGCCGATCTTGTACTCGGGATCGCCGATCATCTCGTTGAGCTGGGCGATCCACCCGACGGTGCGAGCCAGCGCGAAGATGGCCGTGAACAGGCTCACCGGGATGCCGATGGCGCGCTGCACGATGCCGGAGTAGAAGTCCACGTTCGGGTACAGCTTGCGCGAGACGAAGTATTCGTCTTCCAGCGCCACCTTCTCGAGCTCCATGGCCAGCTTGAACAGCGGGTCGTTCTGCAGGCCCAGTTCGGCCAGCACCTCGTGGCAGGTCTCGCGCATCAGCTTGGCACGCGGGTCGTAGTTCTTGTAGACGCGGTGGCCGAAGCCCATCAGCTTGATGCCGCTGCTCTTGTCCTTGACCTTGGAGACGAACTCGCCGATCTTGGCCACGCCGCCCATCTTCTGGATGTCTTCCAGCATGTTCAGCGCCGCCTCGTTGGCGCCGCCGTGGGCCGGGCCCCACAGGCAGGCCACGCCTGCGGCGATGGCGGCGAACGGGTTGGTGCCCGAGGAGCCGCACAGGCGCACCGTGGAGGTGGAGGCGTTCTGCTCGTGGTCGGCGTGCAGGATGAAGATGCGGTCCATGGCGCGCACCAGCACGTCGTTGGGCTCGTACTCCTCGCACGGCGTGGCGAACATCATGCGCATGAAGTTCGAGGTGTAGCCCAGCGAGTTCTTAGGGTAGATGTAGGGCTGGCCGATGGTGTACTTGTACGCCATCGCCACCAGCGTCGGCATCTTCGCGATCAGGCGGATCGCGGCGATCTCGCGGTGCTCGGGATTGTTGATGTCGGTGCTGTCATGGTAGAAGGCCGACAGCGCGCCCACCAGGCCGGTCATCACCGCCATCGGGTGCGCGTCGCGGCGGAAGCCGCGCAGGAAGAACTGCATCTGCTCGTTGACCATGGTGTGGTTGGTCACGCGCGAGACGAATTCCTTCTTCTGCGCCTCGTTGGGCAGCTCGCCGTACAGCAGCAGGTAGCAGGTCTCGAGGTAGTCGCAGCCGGTGGCCAGCTGCTCGATGGGGTAGCCGCGGTATAGCAGCTCGCCCTTGTCGCCGTCGATGTAGGTGATGGTGGACTGGCACGACGCCGTGGACATGAAGCCGGGGTCGTAGGTGAACATGCCGGTCTGCGCGTACAGCTTGCGGATGTCGACCACGTCGGGTCCCATCGTGCCCTGGTAGACCGGCAGTTCGACGCTGGGACTGCCGTTGCTGAACGACAGGGTGGCTTTGTTGTCAGCGAGTTTCATGGTTCTCTTCCTAATTCAGATCAATGCCCGACACCCGGCGATGCAGCGCGCGCGGGCCGCAGCATCTCCAGCACTTTCCTCACCTCGTCCCGGTCCAGCTCGCCCTGCAGTTCCTTGCGCCGAAGCAGCAGGTCCAGCAGGTCGTTGTCCGCCAGGTTCATCAACTCCGCCAGCACGTCGCCCTGCTTCACCGTCAGGTGCGCGGCGTGCGCGTCCAAGAAACGCGTGACCAGCAGGTCGTTCTCGAGGAGCCCCCGGCGGCATCGCCAGCGCAGCTTGCTCAGCGCGCGTTCGTCGAGAAGGGCTTCCTCTTGCATCATGGTCGTCAGACCGCGCGGCGGACCATCAATTCCTTGATCTTGCCGATCGCCATGGTCGGGTTCAGCCCCTTGGGACAGACGTCGACGCAATTCATGATGGTGTGGCAGCGGAACAGGCGGTACGGGTCTTCCAGGTTGTCCAGGCGCTCGCCGGTGGCCTGGTCGCGGCTGTCGGCGATGAAGCGGTAGGCCTGCAGCAGTCCGGCCGGGCCCACGAACTTGTCCGGGTTCCACCAGAAGCTGGGGCAGCTGGTCGAGCAGCTCGCGCACAGGATGCACTCGTACAGGCCATTGAGCTCTTCGCGCTCCTCCGGCGACTGCAGGCGTTCCGTCTCGGGCGGAATGCTGTCGTTGATCAGGTAGGGCTTGATCGAGTTGTACTGCTGGAAGAACTGCGTCATGTCCACGATCAAGTCGCGGATGACCGGCAGCCCCGGCAGCGGCTTCAGGACGATCGGGTCCTTCAGCGTGCGCAGGTTGGTCAGGCAGGCCAGGCCATTCTTGCCGTTGATGTTCATGGCGTCCGAGCCGCACACGCCCTCGCGGCAGGAGCGGCGGAACGACAGCGTGGGGTCGGCGGCCTTGAGCTTCATCAGGGCATCGAGCAGCATGCGCTCGTTGCCCTCCAGCTCGATCTCGACCTTCTGCATGGTCGGCTTGGCGTCCTTGTCCGGGTCGTAACGGTAGATGTGGAACGTTCGCTTTTGCATGGTCGTGTCTCTAATCTAGGCGCTTGGGCGGTCCGCAGAAGTACGTAATCAGAAAGTCCGGACTTTCGGCGGGACCGAGTCCACCGTCAGCGGCTTGAGCTTGACCGGCTTGTAGGCGAGGCGGCTGCCTTCGCTGTACCACAGGCTGTGCTTCATCCAGTTGGCGTCGTCGCGGCCCATCGGCGCCACCGGATCGTCGACCGGGCGCTCGTAGTCGCTCACGGTGTGGGCGCCGCGGCATTCCTTGCGGGCGGCCGCCGACACGATGGTCGCCTGCGCGGCCTCGATCAGGTTCTCGACCTCCAGGGCTTCCACGCGGGCGGTGTTGAACACGCGCGACTTGTCGCGCAGCTCGATGGCGCCCACGCGTTCGCGGATGGCCGCGATCTTGCGCACGCCTTCGTCCATGCCGGCCTGGGTGCGGAACACGCCCGCATGCGCCTGCATGGCCGAGCGGATGTCGTTGGCCACGTCCTGGGCGTATTCGCCCTTGGTGGTGGATTCCAGGCGATTCAGGCGCTCCAGCGAACGGTCGGCCGCGTCGGCCGGCAGCGGCTTGTGCGCCTTGGACTTGCTGGCGAACTCGACGATGTGGTTGCCCGCGGCCTTGCCGAACACCAGCAGGTCCAGCAGCGAGTTGGTGCCCAGGCGGTTGGCGCCGTGCACCGACACGCAGGAGCATTCGCCCACCGCGTACAGGCCGTTGACCGCCAGGTTGTCGTCGCCCGCCTTCTGCTGCACCACCTGGCCGTAGATGTTGGTCGGGATGCCGCCCATCTGGTAGTGGATGGTGGGCACCACCGGGATGGGCTCGCGGGTGATGTCGACGTTGGCGAAGTTCACGCCGATCTCGTACACCGAGGGCAGGCGCTTGTGGATGGTCTCGGCGCCCAGGTGGTCGAGCTTGAGCAGCACGTAGTCCTTGTTGGGACCGCAGCCGCGCCCTTCCTTGATCTCCTGGTCCATGGAGCGGGAAACGAAGTCGCGCGGCGCCAGGTCCTTCAGCGTGGGCGCGTAGCGCTCCATGAAGCGTTCGCCGTTGCTGTTGAGCAGGATCGCGCCTTCGCCGCGGCAGCCTTCGGTCAGCAGCACGCCCGCGCCGGCCACGCCGGTGGGGTGGAACTGCCAGAACTCCATGTCTTCCAGCGGGATGCCGGCGCGCGCCGCCATGCCCAGGCCGTCGCCGGTGTTGATGAAGGCGTTGGTGGAGGCCTGGTAGATGCGGCCGGCACCGCCGGTGGCCAGCAGCACCGTCTTGGCGTGCAGCACGTGCAGGTCGCCGGTCTCCATCTCCAGCGCGGTCACGCCGACCACGTCGCCTTCGGCGTCGCGGATCAGGTCGAGCGCCATCCACTCGACGAAGAAGCTGGTGCGGGCCTTGACGTTCTGCTGGTACAGCGTGTGCAGCATGGCGTGGCCGGTGCGGTCGGCCGCGGCGCAGGCGCGCTGCACCGGCTTTTCGCCGTAGTTGGCGGTGTGGCCGCCGAAGGGGCGCTGGTAGATGGTGCCGTCCGGGTTGCGGTCGAACGGCATGCCGAAGTGCTCGAGCTCGTAGACCACCTTCGGCGCCTCGCGGCACATGAACTCGATGGCGTCCTGGTCGCCCAGCCAGTCGGAGCCCTTGACGGTGTCGTAGAAGTGGTAGTGCCAGTTGTCTTCCGACATGTTGCCCAGCGACGCGCCGATGCCGCCCTGGGCGGCCACCGTGTGCGAGCGGGTCGGGAAGACCTTGCTGAGGACGGCGACGTTGAGGCCCGCCAGCGACAGCTGGAGCGAGGCACGCATGCCGGAGCCGCCGGCGCCGACGATGACGACGTCGAACTTGCGGGTGGTGATGTTGCTGTTGGTGTATGCCATGTTCTTCAAACCCTCCACAGCACCTGGATCATCCAGCCGGCGCAGCCGAGCAGCCAGATGATGACGAGGATCTGCAGGACGAGGCGGATGCCGACCGGCTTGACGTAGTCCATCAGCACGTCGCGCATGCCGACCCAGACGTGGTAGATGAGGCCGACGATGGTGGCGAAGGTGAGCGCCTTCATCCATTGCGGATGGAAGATGCCCGCCCACTTCACGTAGTCGATGGGGCCGCTGGAGAAGAGGACCTGCGCCAGCACGACCAGCGTGAAGAGCGCCATGAGGACGGCCGTGACGCGTTGCGCCAGCCAGTCGAAAGTGCCGTAGTGCGCGCCGACGACGGTGCGCCGGGAGCCGTAGTTGACTGCCATGGTGTGCTTGCTCCGGGAATCAGTAGAGGCCGAACAGCTTGGCGCCGAGCACCACGGTCAGCAGCAGGCTGGCCACGAGGGTGACCTTGGCCGAGGTGAAGCCGAAGGACTTGGTGACGGCTGCGTGGCTCACGTCCATCCAGACGTGGCGCAGGCCGGCGATGAAGTGGTGCAGGTAGGCCCAGATGAGCACCAGCGCCACCAGCTTGGCGACGATGGCCCAGCCGCCGCTGCCGAAGGCCGCGTGGAAGCGGTTCCACGAGTACTCGGACGACACCGAGGTGTCGAACATCCAGATGATGAAGGGCAGCAGCACGAACATCAGCACACCGCTGATGCGATGCAGGATCGAGACCCAGCCCGGGGCGGGCAGCCGGTAGGTCGGCAGATCCTTCAATGCGTTGATGTTGCGGAATTCCGGCCGTTTCCTGGCGAGCTCTGTCATGGGGTGTGCGTGCTTGGGGAGGGTGGCGAAGGTGCGGACAACCCAAAATTCTATTGCAATGCAACAGATGGATACTTAGGGTCAAGTTTTTCCGGGCAGTGTAGGACACGGTGCGCCCGCCTCGCATGCGCCCCGGCGAAGCCTTCGCGGCTTCTGCGCGGGGTACGCGCGGGCGGGCGCGCCAGCGGTATCAGCTCAGGTCATTTCGATAGTGGTGCGAATCCGTCCGGTACAGCCCGCGCCGCAGCTCCATCGGGACGTCGTTGTAGGTCAGGGCCAGCCGCTCCACCGACAGCAGGGGCGCGCCGGTGTCGACGGCCAGCAGCCGCGCCTGCTGCGCATCGGCCGCCACCGCGCGGATCTTCTCTTCGGCGCGCACCATGCGCACGCCGAACTCCAGCTCGAACATCGCGTACGTCGGCCCCTGGTAGGCGGCCAGCCGTTCGGCCGTGAGGCCCTTGAAGGCGTTGCCGGGCAGCCAGATGTCTTCCAGGATGGTCGGCACGCCGGCGAACGAGAGCACGCGGCGCACCTGCAGCACGGCGTCGCCGCTGCGCAGGGCCAGCGCGCGGGCGATCTCGGCGCCGGCGCGCACGCGGCGGCATTCGAGGATGCTGCGCTGGGCCGGGCCTTCCGCATCGCGGTCGCCGCCGTCGGGCACCAGCTTGAGGAAGCGGTAGCGCACGTGCTGCTCGGCGTGGGTGGCGACGAAGGTCCCCTTGCCCTGGCGGCGCACCACCAGGTTCTCGCCGGCGAGCTCGTCGATGGCCTTGCGCACCGTGCCCTGGCTGACGCGGAAGCGCGCCGCCAGCTCCATCTCGCTCGGGATGGACTCGCCCGGCTTCCATTCGCCCGACTGCAGGCTCTGCAGGATCAGGCCCTTGATCTGCTGGTACAGCGGGCTGAAGGCCGGCGTGGCGGGCGCGCCGTCGGCGGCCTGCGGTTCGGCGCTGGTTTGGGAGGAGGGCATGGCGGCGGCGGGGGGTCCTTGCCTTTTGTCCAATCATATCTTATATAAGACATAAGACAAATTGACCGGCCTTCGCGGGCGAGGGTAAACTCGCGGGTTGTCCGTGGGGCGCCTTCGCTCCACCCGAACACGCCCTTTCCCGGCTCCCGCTTCGCAACCATTCTTCGGAGATCCCCCATGAGCAAGAAGCCCGTCCGCGTTGCCGTCACCGGCGCCGCCGGCCAGATCGGTTACGCCCTCCTGTTCCGCATCGCCAGCGGCGAGATGCTGGGCAAGGACCAGCCCGTGATCCTGCAGCTGCTGGAGATCCCGGACGAAAAGGCCCAGAAGGCCCTCAAGGGCGTGATGATGGAGCTGGAGGACTGCGCCTTCCCGCTGCTGGCCGGCATGGAAGCCCACAGCGATCCGATGACCGCCTTCAAGGACACCGACTACGCGCTGCTGGTCGGCGCTCGTCCGCGCGGCCCCGGCATGGAGCGCAAGGACCTGCTGTCGGCCAATGCCGCCATCTTCACGGCCCAGGGCAAGGCGCTCGACAAGGTCGCTTCGCGCAACGTCAAGGTGCTGGTGGTCGGCAACCCCGCCAACACCAATGCCTACATCGCGATGAAGAGCGCGCCCAGCCTGCCGCGCAAGAACTTCACCGCCATGCTGCGCCTGGACCACAACCGCGCGCTGTCGCAGATCGCCGCCAAGACCGGCACCCAGGTCAAGGACATCGAGAAGCTGACGGTGTGGGGCAACCACTCGCCCACGATGTACGCCGACTACCGCTTCGCGACGGTCGACGGCAAGTCCGTCAAGGACCTGATCAACGACCAGGAGTGGAACGCCAACACCTTCCTGCCGACCGTCGGCAAGCGCGGCGCGGCGATCATCGAGGCGCGCGGCCTGTCGTCCGCCGCTTCCGCCGCCAACGCCGCCATCGACCACATGCGCGACTGGGCCCTGGGCTCCAACGGCAAGTGGGTCACCATGGGCATCCCGTCCGACGGCCAGTACGGCATTCCCAAGGACACCATGTTCGGCTTCCCGGTCACCACCGAGAACGGCGAGTACAAGGTCGTCGAAGGCCTGGAGATCGACGCCTTCTCGCAGGAGCGCATCAACCTCACGCTCAAGGAGCTGCAGGAAGAGCAGCAGGGCGTGGCGCACCTGCTCTGAGCTTGAGAAGGGGCTAGAGGCTGGAGGCTAGGGGCTCGGGGAATACCGGTCCCAGGCCTCCTCCCGCCGAACCCGCCGCACCCAGCGCGGAACTCTTGGCCCGCAACCCCCTAACCCGGATCCCTAGCGCCTTCCCCCAAATGCACCCCCGCGACATCCTCCTCGGCGCCCAGGCCCGCACCGGCGCGCTGCCGGTGTGCGACCACTACAGCGGAGTCGAGGCCCGCATGCGCAAGAGCCTGCAGCTGCAGGCCGAGATGACGCAGGAGTTCGGCGCCTGCGTGTTCGACGTCACCCTCGACTGCGAGGACGGCGCGCCGGTGGGCGGAGAACGCGAGCATGCGGAGCTGGTGGCGGGGCTGGCGCTGGGCGCCGCGCCCGCGGCCCGCGTCGCCGTGCGCGTGCACCCGGTGGACCATCCGGCCTTCGAGGCCGATGTCGCCACCATCGCCGGCCGCGCCGGCCACCGCCTCACCCACCTCATGTTGCCCAAGGTCGAGTCGCCGGCGGACATCGAGCGGGCGGTCCGGGCGCTGGATGCCGCTGGCGCCGCGCAGCTGGCGCTGCATGCCCTCATCGAATCGCCGGCGGCGGTGCACCGCGCCTTCGACATCGCCGCCCACCCGCGGCTGCAGTCCCTCAGCTTCGGCCTGATGGACTTCGTCTCGGCCCACGGCGGCGCCATTCCGTCCGAGGGCATGGGCGTGGAGGGCCAGTTCACGCATCCGCTGGTGGTGCGGGCCAAGCTGGAGATCGCCGCCGCCTGCCACGCCCACGGCAAGGTGCCCTCGCACGGCGTGGTCACCGAGTTCCGCGACCGCGAGGCCTTCCGTCGGGCGGCGTCGCGCGCAGCCAACGCCCTCGGTTACACGCGGATGTGGAGCATCCACCCCGACCAGATCCGCACCATCGTCGAAGTGTTCGCTCCGGCGGCCGACGAAATACACAAGGCAACACAAATCCTGCGAGCCGCACAGGCCGCGCAGTGGGCTCCGATCAGCTTCGAGGGCAAACTGGAGGACAGGGCGAGCTACCGCTACTACTGGCAGGTGCTGGAACGGGCACACCAGACCGGGCGGCCGCTTCCCGACGAGGCGCGGGCGTGGTTCACCCCGCGCGTGTCCAGTCCAACGGAGAGAGATCCCGCATGAAGTCCCTGAC